>JACQVJ010000064.1 GCA_016209805.1 Ignavibacteriota bacterium | reverse complement strand
GGCAGAAGCAACATCGTTGCTGGGAACATTTGCGTGGTCAGGAGGCTGAGGAGCCCAATTTTCTTTCCGATGAATCTGAACCGTGAGAAAGCGTAACCGGTCATTGCGGCAAGTACAACTCCGGTAATCGTCACCGCCATCGACACAAACAGACTATTCCACATCCAGAGAATGAATGGTTGATCGTTGAACAAGTCGATGTAATTCCTGAACGTCGCATTGTCCGGGATGATCTCCAGCGAGGTAGAGAGCAGACGATCCGAAGGCCGGAGCGAGATAGTTACGACTTGCATGATCGGATACACCGCAATCACGCAAAATACTATGAGGGTAAGATACGTGAAGAAAAGTCTCAGCGACTTCTTTGAGTTCATGTCAGTCTGGATTGATGGATAGGTGGATTGTTGGATAAGTGGATTATTGGATCGTTGGATTGTAGGATTGATGGATTAGTGGATCAATGGATTAGTGGATTATTGGATGGGTGAATCTTTGTTGTGTTTGTTGGGATTGTCATCGGGTTGCTTGCCCTGTGAGTCCGACTGGTAAATTGTATAGTCGGCCGTGTCTTCAGATACGTGATCTATCCAGGTCCCATCCAGTTTCTTCTCTTCCAAACTCCGGACAAGGTTCCAGAGTTTATTTTCAACTTCGTAATAAAGAGCGTCAAATTGTTCAAACTGCTCTGGAGTTATCTGTCCCGCTGCATAGAAGGCTATCATCCTCGACAACGACTCAGACAATGATCCCAGTGCAATGTACAGATGCTGCAAGTATTCCTTGATCGAACGCCGGCTATACCCTTCAGCGATATTAGCTGAAACAGATTGGGTGGCATCGCTAATCTGTCCGCGCAGTTTGTAGTCAATCTTTGCATCGGACACCATATGCCAAACAAGCTTATACAATTCGATTCCCTTCTGCCATACGTCTAGCTTCATGTAGCCACGATTGACGTTCCTTCGCTTCGTATACTCGGCCATAATCCCTCTATTCATTCTGTAGATTAAGTGATTCACTAATCCATGTCATTCCACCAATCCATTCATCCATCAATCCATCAATCCATTTATCCATCACTCCCTCTTTGTTAGTACGCCGCCTCCGTCGCTTTTGTCTTTTTCATGAAAAACAAGCTGAACACGAGAAGTATGGCAAAAATCACCATCGAGAGAGCGGCGGCATAACCGTAACGATACAAATTGAACGCGGCCTTATATACGAACGAGACAAGAATATGCGTTTGATCAGATGGCTCACCGGCATTGCTCACCAACCAGACGATATTCAAGTTGTTAAATGTCCACACAGTTCCCAGTGTAATGGCAGGAACCATTACTGGACGTATTAGGGGAATGGTAATATTCTTCAGCTTGTGCCACCATGAAGCACCATCGATATCGGCAGCTTCGTAGAGTTCATGAGGGATGCTCTGGAGTGCACCAAGGGCGATCACCATCATAAACGGAAATCCAAGCCATACATTCGTAATGATACATGCGATGAAGGCTTCTGTTGGACTCTTGAGCCACTCGACCGCAGGAAGGTTGAGGTATTTAGTGATCAAGAGATTGAGGGAGCCATATTCGTAATTGAACATCCCGCGCCATGTCAGGGCGACAATGTACTGTGGAATCGCCCACGGAAGGATTAAGAGCGTACGAAAGATCGCCTTCCCTCTAATGTCCTTCTGATTAAGAACAAGTGCAAGGAACACCCCCACCACGACATGGAAGGCAACGTTCACCACAGTCCAGATGACGGTCTTGAAGAAGACAACGTAGAAGTTGGGTTCAGTTGGCTCGGTGAACACTTTGACGTATTGCTGCGCCCCCGTGACGGACCAGTCCTTGATGTGGCGCAGGTTCATATTGGAGAATGAAATCACAACGTTGTAGAGGAAGGGATAGATGACCACGGCAAGCAAGATGACAAATGCAGGAAGTACCAGAAATGCAATAAGCAGTTTGTGGGCGCTGCGGTTCATTCGTTCATTTCCCTGATCTTTGAGAGCGCGAGGGCTTGCATATCTTTCGCAGCTTCTCCAGGAGTTTTTGCGCCGCCGAGAACAGCCTGGTAGCTCGGCCGCATCGCATCCCAGATACCGCGTAACTCGGGGACGACAGGCATTACTCTCCCCCGGTCGATTTGCAGCGCCGAGTTTCTCAAAATTTCATCGTTCTGCACAAAATCCGACTCCACCGCCTCGCGCCTCGTGGGCAAAGTCCAGAGCGCCCGTGCCGTCTGCAGCTGGAGTTCCGGCTCCATCAGAAACTTGAGCAACTTGATTATCAGTGGTCTCTTTTCCAGAGCGATGTTGGAGTTAAGTGAAAAACCTTTCGGAGAAACCATTGGAGCGCACCACATCCCCGTACTCAAGATCTTGGGGAGAGGTGCAACACCGAAATCAATGCCTGCTTTCTTGTACCCTGCCCATGACCAGTCACCATTGATGATCATGGCACTCTTTCCATCCTTAAACAATGCGTCGGCGATGTTGTAGTCAGCTTCACCGGGAACGATCTTGTACCTGTCGCGGAGGTCTCGAATGAACTTCAATCCATTGATCATCCCTTCTGAATTCAATGTCGGCTCGCCATCATCGTTCATCACCCATCCACCAAAACCCGTGAGGAATGGGATGAAGAAAAATGGCTCGGTGTAGTTCCAGCTAAGAGCATAAATATCCGTCTTGCCGTCTCCGTTCTTATCAACAGTGAGCCTCCTGCCGACTTCAATCAGCTCCTCATCGGTTTGCGGAGGAGATGAGATCATGGCCTTGTTGTACACAAGTGTGAGATGGTTCCCCAGTTTGTCAGCTATCTGGTACAGGCGACCGTGGTAATAGGTCAGTCCTTTCGGAATGAACGAATCAAGGTACTCCGCGCTGAACAGTGAATCCAGCGGTTCGATGATCCCCATGATTTCAAACGGGCCTACCTGATCCGAAGGACCGTACACAAGATCGGGACCCTGACCGGCAATTGCAGCCACGATGAAGCCCGACCTGAGCTCTTCAGTTTCCTTGTAGATTTGTTCCACCGTTACACCGGGATTGGCGTTCATGAATTGACGAAGCTGATCCTCCAAAATGACACGCTCATCCACTCTCATCTGATGCCATATTACAATATGGTTCAAGTCGATTTTCTGACGGCACGCGGAAACACCGAACAGAAGAATAAGGAAAGAGGCGAGAAACCTGAACGCTATGGAATTCTTAGAATTCAAAAACGAAACACCCTCCAGGCGGAAGCGTGACATCTACATGTCGATCTCTCACGCCAATCTTCTTTCCAGTCAACAGATCGACAACATGTTTTCTCGCTGTAGTGATTGCCACCGAGGAGTTCTCCCGTTCTGCATAATTCATATTGCCAACCACCGCCACTCGTTTCTTGAGCGCCTCGGAGATGCGAGCGAATGCTAGAATATGATCGTTGCTTGCGTTCAACGTCATAAAGGATTGCGGACGCGGGTCAGTAACTATCGAGCGAAACCTGTTTCGGATAGAGAGAACCTTTGACACCGATTTCACGAATTGTTCCTTGTTCATCCAGTCATATGCGTATTCACTGAACAACGGGAGTTTTTCGGATGGGAATCTCTTGAGTTGCTCGTTGGTGAAATCAAGTCCCGTGTTGATCGGATACGATTCCGCAATCTCAAAACCTGAATGGATGAAAGGAATTCCCGGCAAGAAGCTGTTTATCACAATGGTCCACATCGCGTACGAAAGACCGCCCGGCCGGGATGCAGCGCGTGGAGTGTTGTGGTTTTCCGGCGTTGCAAAAAATGGGATGGGAAAACCATCCGTTGAGGTGCGTCTGCAAAACGCTTTCATTCTGCCGGGATGATGCTGGTCGATCCAGAAGAAGCCAAACACTGCATTGTACCCCTCCTCGCGGGATCGCTGAGTGATCGAGAAGTTTTCGTCCCAGAATGCAAAATCCGGATCAATATCCCGCGCCGTCTTCACCATTTCGGATTTCAGCTCACGGGGAAGTGCATGTCCCATGTCAATCATCACGCCATCGATAAGGAACTCCCTTTGATAAAACGGGATAATGCCGATGATGCGCCTCCACAACGGCCGGTTGATATTCTCCGCTCGAGCCAACCGGTCATCATACATCCGGATAGTGTTGTATGCTATATAGTTAAAATCGGAGTGATCGTACATGCGCAGATACGTTACGTCTCCCCACGGCGGCTGATTATCATCCGGCGGCCAGTCGGCAAATGCCCCCGGAATCTTTGCGCGCGTTCCGTCAGGCAGCACACCGATATACCGCCCGTTCTCTTTTGCGACGAAGTCGGATGGCGGTGGCTGCGTGAAGAACCTTCTGTAGGTCTCATGCGGTGCGAGCAGGTTATCGAATTGATGGTCACGCACTTGATGGTGAATGCGGTCCAGTTCCTCCCGGTTGAAAATGGGGGATCCGTATTTCATCTCATCAAATTCTCCGGGTGCCCGAAGCGGAACGTTATCCTTGATCCAGTACATCCACTCGGGATGGTCTTTCACCCAATCAGAATCCTTTGCGGCTGTGCGAAAGACAAATTCGACAACGACACGAAGACCCAGCCTGTGGGCAGCCTCAACAAAAGCTTTGAATTCCGTTTTTACATCAAGACCGACGCACGGCTCGCCGAGGTTTTCATCCAGCTCGTACGGGTTGCGAATCGCATAGGGGGAGCCAAGGGATCCCTTGTTTCCATCATGTCCGATCGCCGTCACTGGCAATAAGTGCACCGTGTTCGCTCCAAGCCGCTTGATGTAAGGGAGCAAGACAATCGACTTCAGAAATGTGCCTGTCTCACGGAAACCCTGAGAGTTAACGGGGAGATCGAGTTTCCCGTTGGCATCGTGGTCGAATGCAGTTGTCGTCCGCACAAACATGTTGTAGATAACGGCTTCCTTCGACCATTCTCCTCCCGTCGGCTTTGCCTCGCGCGGAGGTTTCGATCTCTTGATTCTCCTTATCGCCTTAAGATAGAATGAAAACGGCTCGACCTTGATCTTCTTCGGTGGAGTTTTCGAAATCCATAGTGACGGAACATAGTAGCTGAATTTCCGTTTCCTGGTTTCCTTCTGTCTTTTTCTGATCGCCTCTTCGAGAAGATCGAGTGCCTGAGGCGATGTGTATCGTTTCATCGGGTTTAGTTACCGAAGATATCCTTGATGATCCTGGACGATGATAATCGCTGCTCGATGAGGAGCTGCCGGTTGCGGATTGGAAATTCCTCACCCTGAACCCATTCCCCTTTTCTGCCACTGTTTGTGTATTTGTATTGAATCTCCGTGCCGACAGGAACTTCAACCTCCAGCGACCAGACACCGTCATTCGAATGCTCATCGCCGTGCGTCCCATCGTCGAACATCCGTACAATATTCGGTGTCCAGTCGGCAAGTGCAGGCAGGTTGCCCGCGATGAAGATTGCTTGCGAAACTTTCTGCGCTGAAGCGTCACACGTAAATACCACAAGCTGGCGTTCATCGCTGCTCTGTGCCATGGTTCCCTGTCCTGCTCGTCCTGCATTCCCTTCGCTGATTATCGGAGCAAAGCCCGGTGATGCAATTGAAGCTCCGGCCTTCGCAGCAAACTTGTAAACGTTTTCAAGGTGATTGCGGAACGCCCGATCAAACGGCCCCTCACCACCCGGTGCAGTTTGATCCGCACCGTACCACCAGAACCAATCAGAACCTTCGGCGGCGTACATTGCCTCCCATGCCATGTAGCGGTACCAGGCCCTCGTCCCCTTTTTCGGAGGACTCGCCTTCGGGTCAGGTTGTTTAATGCCTGATCGTTCAAGATCCTGTCGCGTGCGCAGTAGGTATTCCCAGGCAAGATTTTCTTCCGCCTCACCAATCCATGTATCATAGTTACCGTTGATCCATGAACCCGGCCAGAGCGATGTCATCATTGGTAGTTCTTCAATCGGATGCGGTGGAATTCCTCGTTCGGCATTTCCCGTCAAGTATTCCATCGTCGTAACAGTGATAATCCGCCTTGAATCGTACAGCTTGCTGAGCTTCCGATAGAGTGAATTCAAGAATTCCTTTCCGTCGATGTCCTTTCGGTACCATTCCCAGGCATTCTCACCGTCGAGGATCACGGTGATGAGCACATCGTCTTCACGTTCCCTCGGCGCGAACGTCAGAATACTTTGCACAAAATCTTCCGCCGCTTCTTCACCGTCATAATTCTGGTACTTAAAGCCGATGCGATCGGAAAGTTCCGTGTCCCGGAAGACCAGCGCCATCGTCCGATTACTGTCGGGAGCAGGGAATTGATAGGCAGTCGTGTTGGGTTGTCTTGGAGGTGTCGAGCGCTGCAGCACTTTCGCATCACTGGCTGTCCACAGTATGCCATGATCCCGGAGAACGCGCAACACAGGTTGTGCAACAGAACCTTCGCCGGGCCACATACCGTTCGGCGGTGCGCCGAAAATTTCGCGGTACATCTTCACGGCCTTCGCCACCTGGGCGGAAGCATCTTTCGGGTAAGAAAACCGCGGTGGCAGCCTGTCCTCGGGCTGGCATATCCTCGCAAGGTCGGAATCGTAGATCAGCGGGAGGATTGGATGATAGAATGGAGTCGTGATGACTTCGACTTGTCCATTTCTGCGTGCCTCATCATACATCAGGCTCTTGTGCACGGGAATGACGTTCGCCATCACTTTGTACGCCTCGACCACCATTCGATGGCAATCAGCCTCCGTGATCTTTTTCTTCAGGTAGAACTTTCCATCGGAACGGAACTCCACGTAATCGCTCAGGTCGCATACGGAGCCGTCAGGAAGTTTCACCGGCCCCAGCAGGAAGTCGGGATCGAAGTACGCAAGGTAGAACCAGAACTTGATCTCTCGCATCTGTTCTTCACTGAAGATGTCGAAACCCGGCATCTGGTCGAGGTTGGCCATGTAATCACGCAGCGCTTGATACTCTGGAAACCGTTCGAGCATCACCTCGCTGATACCGAACGCGTTCCATGCATTGTTGTAGAGGTAGTCCTTGTCTTTCCTGTCGAACTCGCTGGTTGGTTTCAGTGCGAGATCGATCCACGGGTCGGTCTTTCCCTTCCATCGCTTCAGGAACGCTTTCGCGTCCATCCGGTTTCGCTTCGTATCAACGAATGGCTTCAGTCTGTTTACATAGTACTCGCGAAGTTGATGAAGAAGCGAGGATGTAAGATTGACGTTACAGTGCACTTTGGGATAGCGCTGCAGCATCGCGGCCATGTCGTAATAATCCTTCGTTGCGTGTGTTCGCACCCATGGACCTTCGAGCTGGTCGGTTTCAGGATTCAGGTAGAGGGGTTGATGCTGATGCCAGATGATGTTGAGGTAGACGGGCTTTGTCCCTTCCGGCTCAGGATACACGTCATCGCGATTGAGCCTCGGCCCAGGAGACGTTGCGCTCAACACAATCTCGCCGGCCGCGGTCAGAACAAAAACCGAGTTCTTCCCGGACCTGTTGTAGTTATCGATGAGCATGTGGTTGTATGGATCGTTTTCATACTTCTCTCCATCCACCACATATTTGTATTGAAAGATTCCGGGTGAGATTCTCCTGACAACACTCCAGGTATCCCCGTTCTTTACGAGGGGGT
>JACQVJ010000065.1 GCA_016209805.1 Ignavibacteriota bacterium | reverse complement strand
GACTGCGTCAAGAATCTTCATGTACTTTGACACCCTTCGACTCACAAAGAGCGTTCGCTCAGGGTGACGAATCGGTGGTCGCCCAGCCTCCATCGTCATCCTGAGCGACGAGCCCCGCTTTTGGGGGCGAGGAGTCGAAGCCTGCCTGCCGCAGGCAGGGATGTCATTAGTAGCGAGTCCGCCGCCTCTTGGCGAGACGAGTCGAAAAGTGTTCTGCGCATGACAGCTCGCGAGCCGTCCGCCACAGGCGGACGAGCCTCGTCCCGAATGGTTCGGGACGGGAATACGGCGGAGTCTCCCGACCTTCGACTCCCTCCACGCGTTCAGAGCGTTGGTGTCGGTCGCTCATGCTGAACTCAGGTTCTGTGTCCAGGGGTCGAGGGAAGACGCCCGTTTCTGGAGTCGCGAACACCTCGGCGTGACACGGTTTTGGTTTCTCGTTTAATAATTTTGGAGTTTACAATGTCAGAGCCCGCTCGGACGTACAAGCTCGATCTGAAATCGTGTATTGTCAGATCGTGTGGGGGAGAGTTAGCGGAGATTTCGCATTATGAAAGAAACAACTGGGTCACCGTTGAGCTCGAATGCAACAAATGCAAGCGGAGGTTCGTTGTGAAAGTGGAAGCGTGATGGTCTTTTCGAACATTATTTTTGATTTTGATGGAACGATTACGGACTCCAAGCACGACATCGCCGGAGCGCAGTTGTGGGTGCTCGAACAGCTTGGTGTCACATTGCATTCGAAGGAGGATCTCTTTCCGCACATCGGCAAGACGCTTGATGAGACTTTCACGACATTACTTCCTGCAAACCTGCACTATCGGATCCCCGATGCGGCGAAGATGTATTCTGAGTATTACACGCCCCGATCGCTTGTCAACACAACTCTCTTTCCGGGTGTGAAGGAAACACTTGAGGAATTGGTCCTCCGCGGGAAGAGACTTGCCGTTGCGTCTACAAAGCGAGGTCCAGGTATCAAGCGGGCGACGGATCACTTCGGGATTACGGATTATTTTGTCCAGCTCCAGGGGAGCGATGGAATTCCCTTCAAGCCCGATCCGTTCATCATCAACAAGATCCTCCTGGATCAGCAGTGGAAACCCGAAGAGACCTTGATGGTTGGAGACACGGACAAAGACATCCTCGTTGGCAAGAATGCCGGCCTCGCAACTTGTGCCGTCACTTACGGATCCCTTACGAAGGAGGAGCTTGAACGGTACGATCCCGACTACATCATGATGAGCTTTGCTGAACTCCTTTCAATCGTGTAGATTGCGCATTCTCAACTCAATCCCTGAGACCGCACGAGCATGAATCCGGTTGAACTCATCCGCAAGAAACGAAATGGCAGCTCGCTGACGAAGAAGGAGCTTGAGCCGTTCATTACTGCACACGTGAAGGATGAACTCCCCGATTATCAAATGTCGGCCTTCCTTATGGCAGTCTATTTCAAAGGCATGACTCCTGAAGAGACCTCGACCTTCACGGAAGTGATGCTCCACTCAGGTGAGGTGGTTGACCTGTCCGCGATCCCGGGCAGAAAGGTCGACAAACATTCCACGGGCGGAGTTGGAGACAAGGTGTCGTTGATCCTCGCACCGACGGTTGCAGCGTGTGGCGTGCCTGTGCCGATGATCTCGGGTCGCGGCCTCGGTCATACAGGTGGCACCCTGGACAAACTCGAGTCCATTCCCGGGTTCAGGACCGATTTGAGCATTGAGGAATACAAGAAGGTGATTGCGGAGCTTGGCATTGTCCTCATCGGTCAGACGAAGGAAATTGCTCCTGCCGACAAGAGGATGTACGCTCTTCGCGACGTTACCGCGACTGTGGAATCGATTCCGTTGATCGCGGGGAGCATCATGAGCAAGAAACTCGCGGAAGGGATTGATGCCCTCGTTCTTGATGTGAAGACCGGCAATGGCGCATTCATGCAGAAGTACGAAGACTCAGTCGCTCTTGCGCAGGCCCTAGTTTCCATCGGGAACAGTGTCGGGAAAGAAACGATCGGGTTCATTACGGATATGAGCCAGCCTCTTGGCATGATGATTGGAAATTGGTGGGAGGTGGTGGAGTCTGTGGAGTGTCTGCGGGGAAAGAACGTCCCCGACCTGATGGAAGTTACCCTTGTTCTTGGTGGGGCGATGGTGTACCTGGGTGGGAACGCTTCGTCGATCGAGGAGGGGATGAAGTTGTGCAGTTCCGCAATCTGGTCGGGGAAGGCCTACGGGAAGTTTGTCGAGATTGTTGAACGACAGGGAGGTGATACGACTTTTGTCGAGCATCCCGAAAGGTATCCTGCAAGCGAACATACTGTCGAAGTCAAAAGTCTCCACAGCGGCTACGTTTCTTCATTTGAGACGATGAGGATCGGGTTGCTGGCAGTTGAGCTCGGCGCAGGACGACAGAAGGTTGATGACGTAATCGATCCGAAGGCGGGGATAGTTCTCACGAAAAAATTGGGAGACACGATCCAAAAGAATGAAACACTTGCCCTCATCCATACGGACCGAAGTGAGGTGATTGACAAGGCTGAGCGGGAGCTTGTTGCATGCATTGGGATCGGTGATACGATCGTTCCCCGCGGTTCATGCACCCATGCCTACGTCGATCGCGATGGTGTGAAGCCTTGGACGCGACCAGAGATATATTGACATTCAAGAAAAAAAATCTAATTTTGTACCGTCACAGTAAATCGTCCCACGTGAGATAGCTCTCCTACTCTCCTGAACAGGGGCTCACATTCGGTTTGGATGTATTACACTATAATCATACAATCAGGCGACTTACTACATGCAAGAAGGGGGAACGCATGACACCGATCAAACGGTTACTTGAGAACCGCCCTGTCTTTACGATTGAGAAGGGATCTACTGTTCAGGCCGGGGCTGAATACATGTCGAAAAACAACATCGGTGCGCTGCCGGTGATGGACGGGGCGAGGTTGGTGGGGATTTTTTCTGAACGTGATGTGATCAACCGGGTAATTGCGAGAGGGTTGAATCCCGCGACCACACGGGTTTCGGAGGTCATGACATCGGACATCGTTGTTGGAGATTCTGATGACTCGTACGATGCATGCCTGAAGAAAATGAAGCAGGCAAACTGCCGCCATCTTCCCATTGTCGAAGGTGATACACTGCTCGGCGTCATCTCACTGCGCGATCTCCTGCTGGTCGACATTTCCGAGAAGGACGACAAGATTGAATTCCTCCATAACTACATGTTTCATGTCCCGCCGGGACTGGAGAAAAAGTACGGCAACTAACCGATCCATTTCAGGAGCATTGAATGCCAGTTGTCACGTTCTACAACGAGCACCGTTCGTTTGAAACTGAGGCCGGCGCAAACCTGCGCCAGTTCATGAAGAAAGTCGGCGTTACCCCCTACAAGGGAATCACCATGCTGACGAACTGCCGGGGGCATAATTTCTGCGGAACATGTGCCGTGGAGATTCTCG
>JACQVJ010000067.1 GCA_016209805.1 Ignavibacteriota bacterium | reverse complement strand
TCGCCTCGTCCCCGCTTCCCGTTGTGTTAAAAGCGGATGGTCTTGCGTCTGGCAAGGGTGTTATTGTGTGCACGGAGAAAGAGCAAGCCATTACTGCTGTCCACGAGATGATGGAGCAGCATGCGTTCGGGACGGCGGGCAATACGCTTGTCGTCGAAGAGTTTCTCGAAGGACAGGAAGCGTCGGTGTTCGCCCTCTGTGATGGGAGAGATTTTATCACGCTTGCGCCGGCTCAGGATCATAAACGTGCGCTGGATGATGATCAAGGAAAAAACACAGGCGGGATGGGTGCGTACGCACCGGCGCCCGTTGTTACGGACGACATCCTTCAAACCGTTGAGCAAGAGATCATCCGACCGACGATGGAAGGAATGGCAGCGGACGGCGCCCCATTCACTGGATGTTTATATGTTGGCCTCATGGTGACTGCGTCGGGACCGAAGGTGGTGGAGTTCAACTGCAGGTTCGGGGATCCGGAAACGCAAGTTGTGCTTCCTCTGTTTGATGGCAATATTGTCGAGTTGTTCGTTGCATCATGCTCAGGCGGAATTGCCGAGTATCGAAATTTGGACCGCATGAAAACTCGGCGAGGAGCTGCAGTATGTGTTGTGCTTGCCTCACAGGGATATCCTGATAAGTATTCGGTCGGGCATCCAATCCGCGGACTTGATGCAGTGGCGCGATTGGATAACATTACTGTCTTTCACGCCGGCACCCGGCTGGATGGTGGTACATTGCTTACTGCCGGGGGGAGGGTTCTTGCTGTTACGGCAGTCAGACGTGATGGCTCTCTCGGAAGGGCGATCGACGATGTCTACCAGGCTGTCGACAGGATTTCATTCGAGGGGATGCACTTTAGACGAGACATAGGACGAAAGGCAATGGCGTATTGATGGGTCGCCTCCTTCAATCGAATCGAGATATCCTTTTCGTTGCCCTGCTATCACTCGTGGTACGAGTCCTCGCCATAGTACCGGTTCACGCGAACGGCTACACATCAGATGAGCGTGAGTATATTTATATGGCGGGACGGCTCGCGGCTGGAGATGAGTTCATAGATTCGAATGGAGAACGCTCAACGCGAGCTCCCCTTTTCCCGTATGTTCTTTCTGTCACGCTCAGAGTGTTCGGGAATGATCTCTTCATCCCTTATCTTGTTGGATGCCTTTTTGGTACAGCCGTGGTCATTCTGACTTTCGTCCTCACTATGTACATATGGGGAGATCGTGCAAGCGCTCTCATCGCCTCAGCAGCAACGGCCCTGTATCCGGGGCTCGTTATTTATTCTAGTGTACTTCAAACAGAAACACTGTACATTATGTTCATGCTGACGGCGTTACTGTTTGCCGTCAAGATGATAGAGAGCCCCACGCTTGTCGATGCCATTGTTCTTGCTGCTGCTTCAGGTCTTGCCAGCCTCACAAGAGCTGTCTTTCTTGGTTTTTTCCCATTGTTGCTCCTTCTGATCGGCTGGTCACGGTGGAGAGAAGGAAAGACAGGTGCCGGGAAATTGCTCGCGGTTGCTTTTGCTGTGTGGGTTCTTGTTCTGTCGCCATGGACAATCAGGAATTACAACATCCACGGGATCCTGATACCGGTTTCTTCAGGAAGCGGCAACTCGTTGCTCACTGGGAACAATCCCTTCGCAACCGGGACATGGCGTCTGGAAGATGGATTTGGACATTGGTTTCAGGAAAAGGCCAATGAGCGGGGGATCGGGAACATTGCAGACTTGTCTGAAATCGACCGTAATTCGTTGAGTGGGGAGATTGCACTATCGTACATTGCTTCAAATCCGGGGCATGTGTTGTATCTTGCGGTCAAGAAAGCGTATATGTTCTGGATATTTCCGATTACAAACTCGGATTCGAACATTCCACTGCAGGCCGTTGCTACTGGGGCAGAGTTCGTCCTGTACATTGGAACGGTTGTGGGAATTGTGGCAGCGTGGAACCAGCGCCGGCGTATGATTCCAATCTGGGGAGCGGCACTTATCTTTTTTATGATTCAGGTTGTTCTGCACTGCGAATCACGCTTCCGGCTTCCACTGACGCCGCTGATATGTTTGTCGTTTGGTCTCGGCAGTTCTATACTGCTCGACAGGCGTCGTCGAGGGGAACTACTTGCATCGCAACGCAACAGGGTTGCGATCGCGCTCCTCTCAACGGTTGTGATCCTGGCATACGGGTTTGCAGGGTGGCTATTTCTCAGGGGAATCATTTAACAACGGGGAGACGTATCGTGAACATTCTTGTAACGGGGGGTGCAGGGTTCATCGGTTCTCACGTCGTTGACGAGTATCTCAAACTCGGACATCGTGTGTCGGTTATTGATAATCTTTCATCCGGTTTGAAGAGTAATATCAATCCAGCGGCCGAGTTTCATGAGGTCGATATTCGGGATACCTCCGCAGTTGGCGAGATCATGCGAAAACAGAAGTTTGACCTCGTCAACCACCACGCCGCGCAAATGGATGTACGACGCTCGGTTGCTGATCCCATGTACGATGCCGCGGTGAACATCATTGGGGTGCTGAGCTTGCTGGAATGCTGTGTTAGAACGGACGTCTTGAGATTTCTGTTTGCATCCAGCGGTGGCGCTATCTATGGTGAGCAGGACTACTTCCCTGCGGACGAGAAGCACGCGACCCGACCCATCTCTCCATACGGAGTTGCGAAGCTGACAACGGAGAATTACCTTTTCTACTACAAGACAGTGTACGGCCTTGATTCGGTGAGCCTGCGCTATGCCAATATCTACGGTCCTCGGCAGAATCCGGAGGGAGAGGCAGGGGTTGTTGCGATCTTTACATCGAAGATGCTCAGAGGCGAACAACCGGTCATCAATGGCGATGGACGACAGACGCGTGATTATGTATATGTTGGAGACGTCGTCCGTGCGAATGTGCTTGCCCTCGAGTGTAAAGGGTTCGAATGCTTCAATGTCGGTACGGGCAAGGAGACGGATGTGAATACGCTTTTCCACCATATCAGGAAATTTACAGGCTCATCAGCCATGGAGAACCATGGCCAAGCGAAGAAGGGGGAACAACTTCGCAGCGTTCTGAGCTACGAGAAAATCGAAAGGTCTCTTGGGTGGCGACCTGAGCTTACTTTGGAAGAAGGACTGAAGCGAACCGTCGAGTACTTCAAAAAGCAGCATGTCGATGTTGCGTAAGTGGGAAGTTGACATCGAGAAGCTCTATGAAGGAAACAGGATAACGGTTGCACGTGCCATCTCACTTGTGGAGAATGAAGCCGAAGGTGCGAAGGGCTTTCTGAAAGAGATATTTCCAAGGACCGGGCGCGGCTACAGAATTGGAATAACCGGACCGCCTGGTGCAGGAAAGAGCACGATCACAAACAGGCTGGCACAGTTCTATCGAAAACAGAACCTGGAGGTGGGGATTGTTGCGGTTGACCCGACAAGCCCGTTCACCGGTGGTGCCTTGCTCGGAGACCGCGTTCGCATGACGGACGTGGAGATGGATGAAGGGGTGTTCATTCGAAGTATGGCTTCGCGTGGAAGCCTTGGCGGGCTGAGCAAGAAAGCGAGTGAGGCCACCGATGTTCTTGACGCGTCCGGCAAAGATATTATCATCATGGAGACTGTTGGTGTTGGTCAATCGGAACTGGACGTGGCGCGTGCGGCGGACACGACAGTTGTTGTGCTCGTCCCCGAGTCCGGTGATTCCATTCAAGCGATGAAAGCCGGTTTGATGGAAATCGCCGACTTTTTCGTTCTCAACAAAGCGGATCGTGCAGGCGCAGAACAGGCGGTCATGTCAATCAAGATGATCTTGAATTTCAAAAAGAGCGATGGCTGGGTTCCAGACGTTCTGAAGGCGATCGCAAATGAAGGGATTGGGACGCCGGAGATCGCGAAGAAGATTGCAGAACACCGAGCGTATCTCGAACAACAAGGCGAGCTCGCGAGGAAGAGGAAGGCAAGGCTCGAGGAACGAATACGCGAATTAGTTGCAGACACGTTGCGAATCGATTTCTGGACCGGTGAGCGTAAGGCAATGCTCTCCTCCAGGATAGAATCGCTGATGCAGAATCGATCCACGCCGTACGACCTTGCACAGGAATTGATCGACGACTTCCGCAAACAACAACTTACGTAAACCCACTGGCACTCAACGCTGGTCAAGACCTAAGGAGACACCTATGTCAGACGAACAAATGGTCATGCAGGACGCCGGAATGGACTTTGATCTCACCGAAAGCCAGAAAGCCGTGCAGGAGCTCGCGCGCAACTTTGCTGAAAAAGAGATGCGTCCGGTCGTGATGAAATACGATGAATCTCAGGAATTTCCGTTTGAGATTGTCGAAAAGCTGTCGCAACTCGGTTTCATGGGAATCACCTGGCCGGAGGAGCTTGGAGGAGCAGGTTTGACGG
>JACQVJ010000066.1 GCA_016209805.1 Ignavibacteriota bacterium | reverse complement strand
TCCCTTCAGCTTCCGGATCGTCTGAATCAATTCCTTCTCCACCTGCCAGTGAGCTTTCAACTCAGTGTACCGTTGATTCTGCTCGCCAAGTTCCTGCTCGATCTCCCCAAGCCGCTCCTTCGAGCTTTCATCCTTCTCGCGACGCACAGCCTCACGCTCGATCTCGAGCTGCTTCACCTTTCGCTCAACAGCATCGAGTTCCTCAGGCATTGAGTCGATTTCAATGCGAAGCTTGGATGCTGCCTCGTCAACCAGGTCAATCGCTTTGTCCGGCAGGAACCGGTCCGAAATGTATCTGCGACTCAGCTGCGATGCAGCAACAATTGCACCGTCGGTAATCCGGACACCATGGTGTATTTCGTAACGTTCCTTCAACCCACGGAGGATCGAAATCGTGTCCTCGACGTTCGGCTCGTCAATCAGGACCGGCTGGAAGCGTCGTTCTAAAGCGGGATCTTTTTCAATGTGCTTTCGATATTCGTCGATAGTGGTTGCACCAATCGCCCGGAGCTCACCCTTTGCAAGAGCAGGCTTCAACATGTTCGCTGCATCCACCGATCCCTGAGCTGCACCGGCACCAACAAGTGTGTGCAACTCATCAATAAACAAAATGATCTCTCCCTCAGACTCCTGCACCTCTTTCAACAGAGCCTTGAGTCGCTCTTCGAACTGACCGCGAAAACTCGTCCCAGCAACAAGCGCTCCCATGTCCAAAGCGACAATGCGCTTGCTCTTCAGGGTCTCGGGAACATCACCCTGCATGATCCGTTGTGCAATCCCCTCCGCGATAGCGGTCTTTCCCACTCCTGGCTCACCAATGAGCACGGGGTTGTTCTTTGTCCTTCGGGAGAGAACCTGGAGCACCCGTCTGATCTCTTCATCACGCCCGATGACGGGATCGAGCTTTCCCTTGCGCGCAAGTTCGTTCAAGTCGCGACCGTATCGTGTCAGCGCCTGATATTTTTCCTCGGGATTCTGGTCCGTCACGCGTTGGGTACCCCGGATCTCTTTCAGTACCTTGTAGATACCTTCAGTGGTTACGCCTTGTTCCTTGAGCATCTTTCCCGCATGCGTGTTCTTGGCATCCACGATAGCGAGCAAGAGGTGCTCTGTGCTTAGGTACTCATCTTTGAGGTTTTGAGCCTGCTTTTGCGCACCTTCCAGAACAGCTCCCAAACTCTGAGACATGCTTTGATTTCCCAGTCCCGCGCCGCTGACCTTCGGCAGCTTATCGATTAGCTCGTTCAACTTTATTTTGATGTAGTTGACGTTTGCCCCGAGCTTTTGCAGAATGGGAACCACTGTTCCGCCTGGATCCTGGACAAGTGCGGCCAGCAAATGCTCAAGCTCAATCATCTGATTGCCATAACTCGAAGCAATCTCCTGAGCATTCTGGACAGCTTCCTGTGATTTGAGTGTGAATCTGTTGAAGTTCATATGATTTCACCCTTCCTCTCGTTTCTATCGCTCAACGACACAAAAGGCGAGGGGTCTCCTCGCCTTCAAGTATTTCCCGTCCTCAGAGGCGGGATCTTGTCTGAAGTTGCCTCTGTTGTTTACGACGACTTCTTATCCTTGTCGTCCACAACCTCGTACTGCGCTTCCTCGACTTTCTTATCGTCGGTCTTCTTCTCGCCTGCCGAAGGCCCGCTTTGATCTTGTTGTCCGGCTGCAGTAGCCTGCTTGTACATCTGAGTGGAGGCATCATTCCAGGCTGTGTTCAGCGAATCGATTGCACTTTTGATGGTGTTGATATTGCCGGTCTTGATCGCTTCCTTGAGTTTTTCGTTCGCGCTCTCTACTTTTCCGCGAGCATCGCCCGAAATCTTATCACCGAACTCTTTGATCTGCTTCTCAGTCTGGAACACAAGGTTGTCCGCCTGGTTCTTGATTTCGATATCTTCTTTTTTCTTCCGATCCTCCGCCGCGTGGGCTGTCGCATCGGTTTTCATCTTCTCGACTTCCTCCTTGCTCAGACCACTCGATGACGTAATGCGGATCGATTGCTCTTTGTTTGTCGCCTTGTCCTTCGCAGAAACGTGGAGGATACCGTTCGCATCTATATCAAACGTTACCTCTATTTGCGGTACGCCACGTGGGGCCGGTGGAATTCCGTCGAGGTGGAACTTCCCCAAGGTCCGATTGTCCACCGCCATCGGTCGCTCACCTTGCAACACGTGGATCTCCACGGACGTCTGGCTATCCGATGCTGTGGAAAATATCTCACTCTTCCGTGTCGGAATAGTTGTGTTGGCGTCAATCAGTCTTGTCATCACTCCGCCAAGAGTCTCAATCCCCAATGAGAGGGGTGTAACGTCAAGCAGGAGCACATCCGTAACATCGCCAGCGAGCACTCCACCCTGGATCGCCGCCCCGACCGCAACAACCTCATCCGGATTGACACCCTTGTGGGGATCACGGCCAAACACTTCTTTCACAAGCTGTTGCACCCTGGGAACACGAGTCATACCCCCGACCAGGATGACCTCGTCAATCTGAATAGGACTAATGCCTGCATCCTTCAACGCTCTCTCCGTCGGGCCGAGTGTCCTCTGGATCAGATCGTCGACGAGTTGCTCGAACTTTGCCCTTGTAAGTGTCATGTTGAGGTGTTTCGGCCCGTCGGCAGTTGCTGTAATGAACGGCAGATTAATCTCCGTTTGCATGAGCTGGGAGAGCTCAATCTTGCCCTTTTCTGCAGCCTCACGCAATCGCTGCAACGCCATCGGATCTTTTCTCAGGTCAATACCCTCCTGCTTTTTGAACTCTTCAGCAACATAGTCAACAACCCGATGATCGAAATTGTCGCCACCGAGGTGTGTGTCGCCGTTCGTGGATTTCACCTCAAACACTCCATCGCCAAGCTCAAGGATAGAGATGTCGAACGTGCCTCCGCCAAGGTCGTAGATGGCAACCTTGAGATCTTTGTTCTTCTTTTCCAGTCCATATGCAAGCGCCGCGGCAGTCGGCTCATTGATAATGCGACGCACGGTCAATCCGGCGATCTCACCGGCTTCCTTTGTCGCCTGACGTTGCGCGTCGTTGAAGTACGCGGGCACGGTGATCACCGCCTCCGTTACCTTCTGACCAAGGTAATCTTCCGCGGTCTGTTTCATTTTCTGGAGGATCATTGCCGAGATTTCGGGCGGTGAATAGACCCTTCCCCCCACCTCAACTCGGGCAGTGCTGTTTTCCCCGCTGATAACCTTGTACGGTACAAGCTTCATTTCCTCTGTAACTTCATCCTGGAATCGACCCATGAAGCGTTTGATGGAGAAAACAGTGTTCTGCGAGTTGGTAACCGCCTGTCGTTTCGCAGCCTGACCCACGAGTCGTTCACCCGTTTTTGTGAAGGCAACGATGGAGGGCGTCGTTCTGGTTCCTTCGGCATTCGCGATAACGACGGGCTCATTTCCCTCCATCACCGCCACAACAGAATTGGTTGTCCCCAAGTCGATTCCGATAATCTTGCCCATAAAATGTCTCCTTTTGTTCGAGATTGTTGGCTCTTGCAAGCGCTTTAGACGAGACGGATAATCCCCGTTTGTCCTTGTCCCATAAAAAACTTTTGTCCGCCCAATAATACACCAAGGCGCGTGCCACTTGTCCGGATCGAGATGCTCCCAGACAAGCTGAATGAATTCAATTATTTACGGCTGGGCTTGATTGCTGTCAAGGTCTCCCCTTGCCACATGAGTCCGCCATCATGTCACAAATAGCTTGTAAGATTGACAAGAAGAACTAGATTTCTGCCATAATTTCCCAGGTCCTCTACTTGACTTTACACTTGTGATATACTATGTTGACGCTTGTCGCTCAACAATGGATCAATTCTGAGAATGACCTCTGTC
The DNA here is from genome assembly GCA_016209805.1 of Ignavibacteriota bacterium. Taxonomy (GTDB): domain Bacteria; phylum Bacteroidota; class Ignavibacteria; order UBA10030; family UBA6906; genus JACQVJ01. Next base: position 4,385 of record JACQVJ010000066.1, on the reverse strand, counting down.
TCTCACTCGATTGTTAGTTCTGTCCTTCTTCCTTCTGTTCTTTCAGCAGATCAATCTTCACATCGTTAGAATCTAACCAAGAGAGGTGAGCCTATGTTCACTGAACGAGCCCTTCGCACAGGTTTGAACACGCGCATCTTTGGAAACAAGATTTACACATTTGAATCAATCGACTCAACGAACAACTGCGCAAAGGCAGTTGCCGGATGCGGAGCTGCCGAAGGGACGGTCGTGATTGCAGAAGAGCAGACCGCGGGCCGCGGAAGGCTCGGCCGCGTTTGGAGAGCAGCCCCAAATGAGAATCTCCTGTTCTCGCTTGTTGTGCGGCCCAAGTTGGGACCTGAAGCAATCAATCTTTTTCCGTTGTACGCAGCCGTCGGTGTAGCACAGGCGGTCGAGAAAATGACCGGTTTGAAAATCGAATGCAAGTGGCCGAATGACCTTCTCATCAACAGGAAAAAGTTCGCCGGAATTCTGATCGAAGGCTCATTAAAGCAGAATAACGTTGAATATGTTGTTCTCGGTGTTGGGATAAACGTCAACCAGCAGAAGTTTGAAGGTGAACTGGCCGGCAAAGCAACATCACTGAGGATTGAAAGCCGCCGGGAGATCGATAGGGTCAAGCTGTTTCGGGAAATACTTAAGGCTCTTGAAGATCACTATACAAGCGTCACCACGTCAGGCTTTCAGTCCATCCTTCCTGAATGGCTTTCTCGAACAAAGATGATTAACAAGACTATTTCCGTTTCTCACCAAGGGACTGTCTTCTCAGGCGTAGTCAAAGGGTTGAGCAACGAAGGGGGTCTTGTACTCCAGTCGAATGGCTCCGTGAAGACACTCTACGCCGGGGACGTGACAGTTGTGGGGACGTAACCTCCCTTTTCGATACGCATCACTTCCCGCGCTTTATCCTTCGCTTAAGAGGTAACGAACAAGTATGCTATTGACAGTAGACATTGGAAATACGCACACCGTCCTGGGAGTTTTCAAAGGTGATCAGCTTATTGCCGATTGGCGGATGGCAAGCTCGGCACAGAGAACAGCCGACGAAAGCTGGCTTACCATTAAGAGCTTTTGCACAGATGCCGGAATACGTCCGTCCTACATCAAGGGAGTCGGAATCTCTTCGGTCGTCCCGAACCTGACAGACATCTTCGAATCGATTGCGAGGAAGTACCTCAACGTCAATCCCGTAACCATCAGCGCATCGCTTGACCTCGGTATCAAGGTACATTACAAAGATCCATCGGCTGTCGGTGCTGACAGGCTGTGCAACGCGATTGCTGGATTCAAGAAGTTTGGTGGACCGTTGATTATCATTGACTTCGGGACAGCAACCACGTTCGATGTCGTCTCAAAAGATGGCGACTATCTTGGCGGCGTCATTGCGTTGGGGCTCGAGTCGGCAGCATCCGAGTTGCATCGCAAGGCAGCAAAGCTTCCGAAGATTGACCTGCAGTTTCCCGATCAAGTGATTGCGACCGAGACAGTGAAGAGCATGCAGGCGGGAATTATGTTCGGGGCAGTGGACGCAGTCGAAGGTATCGTGCGGAGGATCAAGAGTGAACTTGAGGGAAAAGCCAAAGTCATTGCCACCGGAGGGCTTTCAACAACCGTCGCCAGGCATACGGATGTAATAGAAGCCTGTGAACTCTCTCTGGTGCTGGAGGGCATCAGGTTGATTTATGAAAGGGTGGAAGGCAAGTCGCGAAAAGAGTGATGTTGCAGCGCCGGCCCTCATCGGATCTGCCCTCGGTCAGGGGATCCCGAACATCCTTACCGACGCCTGCGCAAGTTGAACCAGCGGCGTGAAGTACAGACCGAGCAGAATTGTGGGGATCAGAAGAACGAGCACGGTGGCCGACGATACCCACCCAAACGAAATCGGCTCCCCCTGTGGTTCTCCGGAGCGGAGGTACATGTTCCTGAAGATCCGCACGTAGTAGTAAAGAGAAATGACACTGTTAAGTGCACCCACCACGGCCAGCCACACCCACCCATGGTTGAGGAGAGCAGCAAAGAGGTAGAGCTTACCAATGAATCCTGCTGTCGGGGGGAGACCTGTTAACGATATAAGAAAGACCGATAACGCAAGGGCGATAAACGGCGCCCTTGATCCGAGCCCCTTATAATCTTCGATATCCTCACTCCCGGTCTTGTTTGCCACCAGCATAACGATATAGAACGCCCCCAAGTTCATAAACAGATAAACAACGAAGTACACCAGGATTGCAGCCAGTCCTTCGTTGCTTAACACTACGACACCCATCAGCATGTATCCCGCATGAGCGATGCTCGAGTAGGCGAGCAGTCGCTTCAAGTTATTTTGCCAGATAGCAACGAGGTTGCCGAGTGTCATCGTGAGAACGGAGAGGACTGCAATAAGATGATACCATTGGAAACCCTGGAATGTAGCCCATACACCAGCGGGAAGCGACACGACACTCGAGTCGATGAACGTCACCTTAAAGAATCGAATCATCATGGCAAAAGCACCGGCCTTCGAGGCAACTGAGAGAAAGGCCGTAATAGTTATCGGGGCACCTTCGTACACATCCGGCGTCCAGAAATGGAAAGGGACGGCTGATATCTTGTAACCGAACCCTGCCATAGTCAGCACTCCGGCGATCAGCAATGCAATACTGTTAATCTCTCCCTTCGCCAGCGTCTGGTTGATTGCATAGATGTCCAGCGAGCCGGTGAGACCATACACTATCGAAATCCCGTACAACATGAGACCCGACGACAGGGCACCGTATATAACGTACTTCAGAGATGCCTCGCTGGAGTCCGGGGCGTCCTTCGTGTATCCGGACAGAATATACGAGGCGATGGAGGAAAGCTCCACGGAAAGATACATCATCAGTAAGTTGCTTGCCCCTGCCATCAGCATCATACCGAGCGTAAGGGCCGAGAGCAGTGAGTAGTACTCACCGAGTCTGCGGCGAGGTGTATTGAGCTCGGAGGAGCCGAGAGAAAATACGACGATGAGAATGGCGGAAATGATGATGACGAGCTTGAAGAAATAGGCAAACGAATCCACGGCGATCATATTGCCGAAGATGGATTCATGCATGTTCACCTGGGCAAGAACCATGACGCCGGTGACGACAAAACCAGCCATAACCACGGTTGAAACAACAATTGCGGTTCGCTTGAAGATCAGGTCGGCAAGAATGGCCGCAAGGAACGTGGCCGTGAGCGCCAACTCAGGATAGAAAAATGTCAGGTCTTTCAGAATTTGTTCAGCCATGTTCAATCGTATTGTTCTATCTCAGTCCCATCATCGTTGTCGTGCCTGCATGATGAAGCAAATCGGCAAGCTGATTCATGGATGAGTTCAGAAGATCCAACACCGGCGATGGGTAGATCCCCAAGAAGATTACAATCACAGCGAGCGGAGCCAGCATCACCATCTCGCGGCCATCCATATCCGTTAGGTTCTTCCACTTTTCGGGAAGGACGCCGAGGAAGACGCGCTGTAAGACCCAGAGCATGTAGCCAGCAGTTAAGACGATCGTGACCACGCTGATAATTGTGAGTGTTCTAAAAGTCTGGAATGCACCGATGAGAGAGAACGCTTCGCTAATGAAGCCACTGAGGCCGGGGAGTCCAAGCGCTGCAAAGAATGCAACCGTCATGATGCCGGCATACCGCGGCATCTGGTTCATCAATCCCCCGAATTCATTCAGGCCACGGGTGTGCGTACGATCGTAGATCACTCCAACAATTAGAAAGAGCATTGCAGTAATGGTTCCGTGGTTGAACATCTGGAACACGGCGCCCGTCATTCCTTGGGTGTTCATCGAGGCCATGCCCAACACAACCACGCCCATGTGGCTCACACACGAGTACGCAATCAGTTTCTTGAAATCGGTCTGTGCCATCGCAACCATCGCGCCATACACCATGCTGATGACGCCGAGAAGTGCGAGTTCCCAGGAGTAGTGACGCATCGCATCAGGGAACATGGGGAAGCTGATTCGAAGCATGCCGTACGTGCCCATCTTCAGCAGAACACCTGCAAGGATGACGCTGATGGGAGTCGGCGCTTCGACATGCGCATCCGGCAACCATGTGTGGAACGGAAAGATCGGCACCTTGATCGCAAAGCCGATGAAGAGGGCGATGTAGGCAAGATATCGCCATGATGTACCGAAACCCGAAAGCAACGAGTCGGGAGCGTAATTTGCCGGATCCATCATTGCGATCATGTTGAACGTGAAGATCTTTTCCAGACCCTCCGTCCCATTCTTCATTGCATCCGCCACGGAATGGAGCATGCCGTTGGCATCGATGTATACGTTGACGCTGAAGTACAAGGCGATCATCGCGAGAAGCATGAGCACGGAGCCGAAGAGAGTGTAGAGAAAGAACTTGATGGC
>JACQVJ010000061.1 GCA_016209805.1 Ignavibacteriota bacterium | reverse complement strand
CTCTCGAGAAAATTCAACTGGTGTTGGTCAAAAGGCATTCTTAATGTAATTGATTTGAGGAGTTATCCCCTTCATCCGGATCGCCACAACATCGAAGCGGCATGCCTGGTTATCTATCGCATGTTGATACAGATAGGCTTGGGCGATGCGACGGATCTGCTTCTGCTTTCTCGCTGTGATTGCGTATTCAGGATCTCCGTACGAGTCTCCCTTGCGCATCTTCACCTCGCAGAACACCAGGACCTCGCCATCCTTTGCAATGATATCGATCTCGCCGTGACCGTAGCGGTAATTCAGGTCAACCAGCTCGAGTCCCTTCTCTCGCAAGAAACGCCTTGCAATTTCTTCCCCCACATCTCCCGATTGCTTTGTCGTCTGCTTCGGCATGACCATCCCTCACAAATCAAACTCAAGCTGCTGGTTCAACACAAACGATCTTCTGTGAATCTCACAATACCCCAGTTTGAAGATCGCCTCGCGATGCTCCTTCGTCGCATAGCCTTTATGCTTTGCGAAGCCGTAGCCGGGAAACTGCTTGTCGAACTCGACCATTATCCTGTCGCGCGTCACCTTTGCAACAATCGACGACGCCGCAATGGAAAAGCTGAGCGCATCTCCATCGATAATGGTCGTGAATGGAATACCCTGACTCTCGAAACGGTTGCCGTCGATAAGAAGATGTTCCGGCCTGATCGATAATCTACTCACTGCCTCGTGCATCGCGCGGTAAGTTGCATTGAGAATGTTGATTCGATCAATCATCGTATGGTTTGCTTGCCCCACTCCAACTGCAATCGCATCGTTAAGAATGCGATCGTACAACTCTTCCCGTTCTTCCGGCGTCAGTAGTTTGGAGTCATTGACACCGGGAATGAAGACCTCGGGAGAAAACACGACCGCGCATGCAACCACAGGTCCCGCAAGTGGGCCCCGTCCGGCCTCGTCGACGCCTGCCAGCAATGTGATTCCTGAGTTCCATAACGCCCGCTCGTGTTTGAGCATCACATCACGCCGAGCATCCTCATCGACCACAAGACTTTCAGAATTCATTAATCAATCCGAAATGAATTTTCCCATTGCTGAACGAGTCTCCCTGTCCGAGCGCGAAGCTCACACCAAGATTTCCCAATCCTGTCTCAAGCTGCACTCCGATCCCGTAGCCATATTTGAACGCATCGCTCTTCGGAATGGAGCGCGCATCATCTGCGGGACGAAAATAGTATCCCGTATCGATGAATCCATACAGAAACGAACGCCGCGCAAGAAGGAAGCGATACTCCGTGTTTGCCCAAGCAAGGCGCGAGCCGAGGAATTGATTCTCACGGTATCCCCTCAATGTCCGCGCACCGCCCAGCCTGAACATTTCCCCTTCCTCGACGTGGCCACTTTGCAACTCACGGCCATGAAGTCCGAAGGCAAGCACCTGACGTGAGAATGTACTCAGAAAGAAATCCAGATCGAGTGTGAACTTCTGCACGGTTACTCGTGAAGCAACCTGGGATGCAAGTGACGCAGGGATGCCGCTGATCTTTTTTCTGCCGTACTGGTAGTCAGTGCGATAGGTTGCACCGGACGTGGGACTGTAGAAATCGTCACGGGTGTCATACTGAAGTTCAGCACCGAATGTTATCGTGGAGCTTCGGAAGACGCGGTTGATTGTCGTATCGGCGGATGGAATTACATTTTCGGAACCAAACAGCAGGCTCACGGAGAGCTCCTCGGAAAGCATGAGCTCCGTTTTCAAATCAAAAACCCTACGCACGTACGACGTGTCCTGCTGTCGCTGCGCAAATCCTCCTCCAACATTAGCCGGCAGGCCGAAGACCCACGGTTCAAGATAGCGGAAACCGAGGTCCTGGGAGAACCTATCTTCACGATGCCAGCGAAAACTAAACTTGCGTCCCGTGCCGAACAGGTTCCTCATGGATACGGAAGCCAGGCCGGTCACATAGCCAGATTGGCCTGTCGAGCCCGCAGGAATGTACCCGATGACTCCGTCGAACGTGTTTGTGTTTCCTTCCTGCACCTTGATCAGTAATCCCCCCTTCTTCTCACGGATGTACAATTCGGGCTCGGAAACGTCTGCAAAGATATTCAATCGGTTCAGCCGTTGTCTGATCGCATTAACCTTGATGGGATTGTATATCTCGCCAAAGGATAGTCGCGTCTCACGTACAACAACGGAAGGATCTGTTTCTTTGTTTCCTTCAACACGAATCTCGTCAATCGTAACCCTCTGTCCCTCGTCGATGGTGAGCGTGAGATCGATGGTATTGTTCTCTTCACCCACGTTCTCGACCATACGTGTGATCCTGCACTGGGCAAACGCATACCCAAGCTTCTCATACCGATCCAGCAAGGCTTCAATATCCTGTTCCAGTACCGCTTCGTCGATCGGGTCCCCCGGCTGGAGATCGAATTCACTCAGGATTTCCGAATCGGTGAACTCCTGATGGCCCATGGTGATAATCGCGCCGAGCACGGTCTGACGATTCTCAATGATGTTGATGACCAAATCAACAAGCGCGCTGTCGGACGTGAATGACTCTGACAGCGGATCAACATTCATGGAGAGATACCCACGCTTGCGATAGTTCTCTGTGATCACTCGAATATCGCTGCCGATGATTGCACGAGAGTAGGGGAGTGACGGCTTCGAGGAAAGCCAATCGAGGATTTCGCGCGAAGTGAAAACCGAGTTACCGTCGATGGTAATCGATCTGATTGAGGTTCCATGAACGGGGGGTGCGGGAAAGACGAACAAAGCCAAGAGACACAGCTGTGTTGGTAATCTGCCTTGCATGGGAAAGTATAACCATTCCAGCTCTGAAGGTCAACAAGAAGCCCCGGTGAAATGCCGGGGCTCAACAATTGACGCATCACTCAAGCCACATCTCAATATCGCGGGCGTTGCCACACATCCCACACAGGCGTCGTCAAACGATAATCCCCAAAACCAGTTTCATCAACAAACACAAATTGCTGATTCAAATCGTAGTACGACCAGACTTCATACGGTTTCGAATCGCTGTCGAAGGGATGGCGATCGACATTGCTCGGCGAGCCAAAGATAATATAGATCATTCCCATATCCGTTTTCCATCCATCGATATAATGCTTGAAGTGTTTGTTGGCGTATTCCACCTTTGCGTAGTACTCTTCCATCTTCTCATTTCTCGGCGTGTTGGGGTTCGGATCGCGGCGTTTCCAAAATTCGAGGAATTGTTTCTGCTTTTCTTCGGCAGTCCTGGCGTTTCGAATGACTTCCAGCTCCTTGTCCTTCGCGATATACTGAAGCTGGTCAATCGCAAGGTCGAGATCCCTGATCCCCTTCGGAATTCCGAGCCAATGAACGACGAATGCGCGGCTGGTATTCGCCAGCGGTTTTTGCTCTTCGGTTTCTCCAGCCCGGAGCGGAAACACTTGAGCATAGACAGTGTACTCGCCCAATGCAAGCATCGAATGGTCGATGCCAACGAACAGCTGTGTTCTTCCGCTGGCCAACACCTCAACAGTATCGATCTTGAGCATACGTTCTTTCTGCTTGTTCAAAACTGTGGCCACCACACTCACCGAGTCGAGCTGCTTGTCGCTGTACGCTTCAAAGAAAACATAGAACTGACCCAGGACGTTGCCAACATTCCCGGAAACAAGAGGAGCTATGATCTTCTTGTCGCCCCGAGCGCTGATCCTGCTGACGAGCATGATGTCACTCAAGAACAATCCTGCACCAGAGTAGTCGGCAACCTTGAGCTGCTTGGCAACCTGGTGGCTCACCTTGGTCTCGTTATCCCGAAGGGAGGTGATTATGTAATACGTACCGGGAGGAACTTCGAAAACCCGCTGGGTGAGACTGTACGCATCTGACGATACTGACTCGTCAAAATCTGTGGCAGTCACTTCTTCGGTCCAGAGCTTCTCGCTTACGAGGCTCTTATCCTCATCAAGGACGCTGATCGTTAGTTCGTACGATGCATGATACTTGTCGTCTCGCTTGACAAAGCTGAGCTGGTCGAAGCCGATCTGGATAAACACGTCGAGGCGACTTTGCGGAGAGCTGACCGCGGCAAAACTGATAATATCCACGTCATAAGGAGGGGGGTTTTCCTTCTTGGCACGTTCGGCAACCTCGACTTGCGCGCTGGCAACAATGAACACGCAAAAGCTTAACAGGCCTGCAATACTCAGACGCACACGGACCTTCATGGCAACCTCCGTACATTGAATCTACTTCTCATTCATCAGGCTATTGCGGCATATTGAGATCTGTAAAGACCCTGGTTGTACATCCATACAAATCATACTCAGAAGCATCGACAATTTCAACTTCACAAAAACTGCCAGGCCGAAGCTGTCGTTTCGTTTCAACGAATACCTCATTGTCAATCTCCGGCGCATCTCGCTCAGTCCTCCCGATGAAATACTCCCCTTCCACCCTGTCGATGAGAACTTTCTGCCGTGTCCCAATCAGAAGTTCATTGTTCGTTTCCGAGACCGCCTTTTGCAGTTCCATCACGAGGGCACGACGCCTCTCTTTCTCGTTCCGAGGAATAGGATCCCCCAGCGGGTAAGCAGTTGTTCCGTCCTCAAGCGAGTATGTGAATACCCCAAGCCTGTCGAACCTGGTCTCCTCCACGAAACCCAGCACTTCGTCGAATGCCGAGGTAGTTTCGTTCGGGTATCCCACAATTAACGTTGTCCGCATGGCGATCCCTGGAACTTTCTCACGAATCCGCGCAATCAAATCCTTGAGCGCGCGGTGGCTGGTCCCGCGACGCATCGATTTAAGCACTTCGTCTGATACATGCTGAAGGGGAATGTCAATGTACTTGCAGACATGCGGATGGTTTGCTATCACGTCAAGCACGTCTGGAGGAAATTTGGCTGGATACGTATACATGAGACGCACCCACTCGATTCCTTGTACATCCGCAATCGTCTCGAGTAACTCGGAGAGGCGACGCCTGCCATACCTGTCGAGGCCATAGTAGGTAGTGTCCTGCCCGATCACCACAATTTCTCTTACGCCTTTTTCGGCAAGAAGTTCGGCCTCAGCTTTGATCTCCTCCATGGATCGGCTTACGTGTTTCCCCCGCATCAGCGGGATTGCACAGAACGAGCAGGGATTGTCGCACCCTTCGGAGATCTTCAGGTATGCATAGTGGTTCGGGGTGGACAGCATACGTTCCCCGAGAAGCTCGTATTTGTAATCCGCTCCAAGCTCCTTCAGCACCTCTTGCATGTGATGTGATCCGAAGAACCGATCAACCTCGGGAATCTCCTTCTCAAGATCGACGCGATAACGTTCACTGAGGCAGCCCATCGCATACACCTTCTTGAGCCTGCCATTCGACTTCTTCTTTACATTCTCAATTATTGTGTCAATCGATTCCTCTTTTGCTGATTCGATGAAGCCGCATGTGTTAAT
>JACQVJ010000063.1 GCA_016209805.1 Ignavibacteriota bacterium | reverse complement strand
TCCTCGTCAGCTTTTTGCGTCTTGATATTGAAGCCCACGGCACCATTCTTGAGATCGACCGATTTCGAAAACGCATTATCCTTTACCTCGCCGGTCACTACGAGCTCCGATTTCTCACGCACACGCACAAGGCTGTTATCCTTGAACTTGATGACAGCGAGGGATTTATCGCCGGTTCGAACCCGGTCACCAGAGGTCAGGATCTCTCCTCTCGTTGCCTTGCTCCAGTCCTTTCCTTCAACTTTGCGGGTCACATCAAGAATCACTTTGCTGACGAATGCAACTGTATGCTCAGCCGGGGGAGTGGCTGCAGATACACTTGATGTGGAGATTCCCAGAATCAAACTTACAAACAACCATTTCTTCATAAGACCCCCTTAACGAATCGACCTATTCTAATCCAACTGAATTGATGATATCAGGCTTAGTTCGGAGTTGCGAAAGCAGCTGTAACATTTCTGTAGAAGAAATTTGTGAACCGTTGAGCCGAATCGTTCCGGATGGTGAGAGTCCATCTGCTCGAATCTGATCGAACAGTGGTTTGTATTTCGCCGGCAAAGAACGTTCAATCTCATCAAGCAGAGACTGCAGGGCTGCCCCACCTCCGGGAGAAACCGTAAACGATCGAAGCGCGCTGCGGAAGGAGACATTTGTTCCGCCGGACGTGGAGGCGAGGCCCGTTACGGCCCACACATATGTCTTGCCAGACTGCAGCGGTCTGACACCTGCAGTTGGATACTGAAATGATGTGGTGGTGACTGTCTCGCTCAAATGAGGAACACCGGAGGCCGTTTCCTCCATGCTGGTTTGACCGGGGAGTTGTTCGAAAACAGATATCATCGAGCGGAGGCCGTCGTACTGCCACTGGAACAACGGATACTCGTTTGGGATCCCTTCACTTTCCGCGGGTGAGAGTAAGACCGGTGACGATGGATTGGAGAGGACGATGGTAAAATCACTCCCATTGCTGATACTACTGCCGACTGCAATGACAACGACATTGAACCTGTACTCCCCATCCGGCATCGATCCACCGGGCAACGCGATTTCTTCGAAGCGCCTTCGCGCATCCGAATTGAATGTGTATTGCGAATCAGGAATCGCACGACCGTTTCCGAGATCGAGGTTCGTAACCGTCCTTGTGCCATTGATGGTGAAGACTTTCGTGAGAAGGACCACGGCATTGTCGAAGATCTCGGAATTGGCAAGAGCAACGTCAAGGGTAATTGTCATTACCGCATTGACCTCGCCGTCGGTGTTCATTGTAATGGTGAACAGCCACTTCGGCGTTGTTGACCGGAGGAAGTCGATATCGTTGATTGAGAGTGTGTTGACGGGGGCTGCAAGCGTTTGGACAGTGATCTGTGCCGAAGACACTGCTGGCAGGAACAGGAAAACGAGGAAGAACACAAAAAGAAATCCCCTACAACCATCTCGGAGCCGATGAACATTTGTCATTGATCTTTCCCCCTTCTCAAGATGGACTGACGTATGCGGCCCGAGGTCATCGACCCGCTGTTCACGAACGAATGATAATGAATTGCGAACACTATTGCAAACGAGGGGATCTGACAGCCATTACAGGCCAGGCGGTCTCCAAGCCTTCAAAAATTGACAATATCGTTGAAGACGGCAAGTGCCATGAATGCAAGCAGCAGAACGAGCCCGGCACGCTGCAAAGTCATCTTAATTTTTACCGGGATCTCGCGACGGAAAGCTCCCTCATAGACGAGAAACAGCAAATGTCCGCCATCGAGAGCCGGGAACGGGAGGATATTTAAGATTGCCAGACTGATGCTCAGGAAGGCCATGAACCCAAGATAGGTGATAGCGCCTAGTTCCGCGGACTGTGTTGCCATCTGCGCGATGCGGACAGGACCAGCAACCGACTGCGAAAGTGGGGTCTTCCCCGTGATAATCATCTTGAGACTCAGCATCGTCAATCCGGTAACATTGACAATGTTCTTCACACCTTCCGGGAATGCCTCGAGCACCGAGTATTCCATTCTTGTGATCGGACCATTGTATCTAAGGCTGAACGAAATGCCGATCAACCCGCTCTCAGTAGGCGTGGTCGTTCCGCTCATGATCTCGTCTCCGCGCTTCCACTCTACACGCAATGGTTTTCCGGCGCTTCCCTGGACGATCTCTTTGACTTTTTGGTCATACTTCACTGGAGTGTCGTTCAACGCGAGAATCACGTCGAGGGGTTTCAGGCCCAGCTTCTCGGCAGGCTTTCCTGGTTCAACTGCGTTGACTACAATCTGCGCGTGTGAAGGAACAATGCCGAACGAACTCTCGCCAGGCTCTGCTTCCGAGTTATGTGGAAAGTAAAGCTGAGCCTCCTCTTCACCACGTTGAACGGTGACCAGGAGATCGCTTCCCATGTTCTCAAGGTAAAGATGATATCGGATCTCATCCCAGTTGGTAACTGGGACCGCGTTAACACTGAGAATCTTGTCGCCTGATTTCAATCCACCTTCTTCGGCAGGACTTCCTTCGGCAACGTGACCCACTTCCGTAGTGTTCCAGACCGTTCGTCCCTGGACATAGTTTATGCCCCAGAAAATCACAACGGCCAGGATAAGGTTCATCAGGACGCCCGCAGAGATCACAAACATCCGTTGCCAGATTGGTTTTGATCGGTACTCCCACGGCTCGGGAGCCTTATTCAGGAAATCGGTGTCGAAACTTTCATCAATCATCCCCGCGATCTTCACATACCCACCGATCGGGATCCAAGAAACGCAATAGTCAGTTTCGCCGATTTTCTTTCCAAATGCCCGTGGAGGAAACCCAATGGAAAACACATCCACGCGCATCCCGCACATCTTGGCGGCAAGAAAATGTCCCAGCTCGTGCACGAACACCAGCACGCCAAGTGTCACAATGAAATAGAACGCTGTCGTCAGTAAATCCATAATCCCTCTAGCTTTGATTGATGAGAGAACGCTGCACCACCTGCTGCCGTGTCTCTCTATCAGTACGGATAATGTCTTCCAAAGTTAAATTGTGAATTGGTGTGTGCTCATTCAGGGCATCTTCAATCAGGACAGGGATTGAACTAAAAGAGATCCGCTTATCCAGAAAAAGTTGCACCGCAGTTTCGTTTGCGGCATTCAGTACCGCAGGTGTGGTTCCACCAAGGGCCAGAGCCTTGAATGCCAGCGCAAGACAACGGAACTTCTCTGTGTCGGGCTGTAGAAATGTCATCTCGCTCAGCTTGCCGAAGTCGAGTCGTTGGAATGAAGATGCCGGGCGTTCGGGATACATCAAAGCGTACTGGATGGGGATCTTCATATCAGGAATTCCCAGCTGAGCCTTGATTGATCCGTCGGTGAACTCAACCATCGAGTGGATGATGGATTGTGGGTGGATCACCACCTCAATCTTCTCAGGCGGCAGGCCGAAGAGCCAGAATGCTTCAATAACTTCGAGGCCTTTGTTCATCAGGGTTGCGGAATCGATCGTGATTTTGCTCCCCATCTTCCACGTTGGATGATTAAGCGCCTGCTGAACCGTAATGGTGTCGAAAGAATCCTTGTCCATGTTTAGAAACGGACCGCCGGACGCGGTCAAAATCAGCCGCTCGACCTCATCGAGCTTCTCACCGCGCAAACATTGCAGAATTGCACTATGTTCTTTGTCCACCGGAAGCAGAGTGACACCGTTCTTCCGAACTGCCGTCATCAACAGTTCACCAGCAACAACCAGCGTTTCCTTGTTGGC
>JACQVJ010000059.1 GCA_016209805.1 Ignavibacteriota bacterium | reverse complement strand
GTTGCGAAGGTATTATCAATTATTGTGATGATCTTCGTCTTGTGCTGACGCTCGGCTTGTCGCGTAGCCGCAACGAGTGCCGCAATATCAACGATTCCAAGAGTAGGGTTTGTGGGTGTCTCAAAGTAGACGACTCTTGTTTTTTCTGACGCAATTTGTGGGATAGTCTCCAGTGAATCGGGATTGACATACTTTACCGCGATGCCGTGGCCGGGGAGAATGTCCCGAAAGAATCTGTATGTGCCCCCATACAGTGCAGGCGTACTAATGATCTCGTCGCCTGCCTTTACCACAGATAGAATCGCCGAAGTGATCGCAGCCATCCCTGAGGCGAAGAGTTGTGCTTTCTCCGCATTCATCATGAGCGCAAGCCGGTCTTCCGCTTCGCGAACCGTCGGGTTGTGATACCGTGTGTACACGTATACATCGGGATCGCCTTTTGCGTATCTCACAGCATCCTTCGAATCAGCAAACCGATAGGTGCTTGTCTGGGCAATCGGGACTGACACGGGTCCCCGAAAAGGATGGAGCTTGCTCCCGTGAATTGCTCTTGTGGCGAGTGACATTCGGGCAAGAGACGAAGGCTTCTTCATTGGCGTTTCTTCAGAAAATGAGATGTGGTGAATATGAATGATGAAAACGGATCATACGTTCATTGTCTGTCCGGTAAAGCAGGCTCAACAAATATGACCTTCTCCCGCTCAATAACCACTGTACCGGGAGGTGCTCCTTTAGGTTTGCGCACATATTTCCGCGCAGTCATCGCAACTGGGACCATCTTTGCATTTTTCATCTTGCTGTAATAGGCAGCAATGCCTGCGGCCTGCTCCTTCGCCTTTTTTCCCGGTTCACCTTTGCCGCTGCCGACTTTCAATATCACGTGTGAACCGCCGGCGCCACGCGCGTGAAACCAGACGTCGTTGGGTTTCGCATGTTTCATCGTGAGGAGATCGTTATTGGTACTGCTTTTCCCCACCCATACTTCGAACCCCCCATCGACAGTGAAGATTCTGAAAGGGAGTTGCTCGCGTCCCTTGCTTTTCTCGCCAAGACCGAGTCGGTCAAGCTCAACAGCATGTTCCCTGACAAACTTGTGCAGAGCTTCCTTCGTGTTGATCTGTTCCAATTCTCCTATCAGTGGTTCAGTCACTGAAAGATCCTGACGTATCTGCCCAAGTCGTGTCGTGGCCTGTTCCTGTGCAGCGCGCGAGCGCTTCGCTTTTTCAAAATACTTCTGCGCATTCTGGACAGGAGTGAGGCGAGCATCAAGCGGTATTGTGATATCACCGTCGGGATCCGCGAGCGTAACGGTTTTCATTCCCTGTGCTACATCTCCGAGATTCATGAGCAACGCCTCACCAAAACGGCCATAGTCTTCAGCCCGATTGCTGGTCTGCAGATCTGCCTCCACCGCAGTACTGGTTTTCTGCAACTTTCCCAGGTGGTTCTTCAAGCGAACGACAATGTTCCGCTTTTTCTGCTCGAGCGCTTCGGATGTTCTTCGCTTCGAGACAAAGAACCGTATTGCTTCATGCACATCATCGAAGAAATGTTCCCTCAACGTTCCAAGATGGCAAAGCTGAATAATGGAGAAGCGTTCCGGGACGCCGTCAGGATGGACGTACACGCGAGCCTGGGGACGCCGGATCTCTTGAAGCACTTCGGCCATCGAGCGCTTCAGCTCCTCGATCTCTTGTTTGCTGAGATTCGCCACACGCTCGGGGAGGCCGGCACGAAAGAGGATCTCAGAAACGAGGGTCGATCCCAAGGTAGGGAATGTTGCCTTGAGAATAGAAGAAACCGGCAAAGCAGCTTCTCGTAAGATCCTCTCCGCTAATCCGGTCAGATCGTACACCAAATCCGGCTGAGACTGCTGTAGTTTTGTGCCGGCAACCCGAGCCGCCCCTTTGAATGCGTCAATGACGACACCATCGCTGTTTGCCAGAAGCACATTTGCCTTTGCACCAAAGAAACAGTTGTGGATGGAATACCCTGAGACCAACTTGAAAATTATGACACGATCCGAAGGATCAATCACGACGGAAGAGATTGTCTGACCGTAACAGGCTTTGAGTACGTTTGTGGAGTTCCTCGTTGCACGTGAAAATCCTGGTTGGAGATAAAGGATGTTCACATCCCTATTCAAAGTTATCAACAGTACCTCGTCAATGCCATCGAAGATCATGGCAAGTTCGCCTCTTTCCTGCGTAAAGGTCTGTTCTATTGCGATTTGGCTAAGTCTGGAATTGAGGCTGGAAGCGAGATAAGCAAGCGTGTGGTAATTGCTAAGCATAAAGTTATCAACAATATATTGAAATTTGCCCTCTCCGCAAAGGATTTGACGATTCGGTGTGGATAACGTGTGAATTGGCCTGTTTGAAATCTGTGCGAAACTTTCAATTGCAACTGCTGGCCTATTTTCGTACTTTTGGTTGAAAATACTCAAAAAGAGGATGCATGATAGCCAGCATGACCGGCTACGGGAGGGGCGAGGCAGAGGCCGAGGGACTCAGCGTTTCGGTTGAAATCCGCAGCGTAAACAGCCGGTTTCTTGAAGTTGCAACCCGATTACCCCGCTCCCTTTCCCTTCGAGAAAACGAAATAAAAGAACTCATCAGGAGGAAAATCTCTCGCGGCAAGATTAACGTCGTCGCCGTGGTTGATCGGGACAACAATGGGAGTTTGCCTCTGAAGGTCAACCCCTCAGCCGCGAGGGCATACTACAAGCTCTTGAACGACCTCAGAAAGGCAGTGAAACTCAACGAGAAGGTGAAGCTGGAACATCTGCTGAGATTCTCCGAAGTGATCGAAGGAGAGGAACTGGAGAACACGGACGAGAATGAGTGGGGAGTATTTGAGAAGGCTCTTGAGCGAGCACTGGACGATCTTACGCGCATGCGGTTGAAGGAAGGGGGTGAATTGAAGAGAGATTTCCAGCACCGCATTGGTCTTCTTGACGAAAAGCTCGATCAGATACATCGCATGTCCATTGAACGCATACCGCAGGAAAGGGACCGCCTGAGGGAGAGGGTCAAGCAGTTGATTGAAAAAGAAACAGTCGACGAAGGGCGGCTGGAACTTGAAGTGGCCCTCCTCGCTGACCGACTTGACGTAACAGAAGAGTGTGTGCGGTTTAGAAGTCACAACAAGTTTTTTATGGAAGCCCTGGACAATGAGGAGGCCGCGGGACGTAAGCTCAACTTCCTTATTCAGGAGATGAACCGCGAGGCCAACACCATCGGCTCGAAGTCAAGCTCCTCAGAGATTGCACACCTTGTAGTCAGCATCAAGGAAGAGCTGGAGAAGATTCGGGAGCAACTGCAGAACATCGAGTAGGCATGAACCGGGGTAAACTCATCGTGATTTCCGCGCCGAGCGGTTCAGGTAAAACCACAATTGCAAAGGAAATCATGAAGCGGAATCCCACTCTCGTGTTCTCGGTCTCGGCAACAACGCGGGCGAAGCGCGACGGCGAGGTCGAGGGGAGAGATTACTTTTATCTCACTGAGGACGAATTCCTGAAGAAGATCGACGAGGGGGAATTCATAGAGTGGGAGAAGCTGTACGGCAACTACTATGGTACATTGAAGCAAGAAGTTGAGCGGACGATTTGCAACGGGAAGCACATGCTATTCGACGTCGATGTGAATGGAGGGCTTTCCATCAAGCGCAAGTACCCGGACGCATGCCTTATCTTTATCAAACCGCCAAGCATTGAGGCACTCAAGCAGCGGCTATTTGGTCGCAGAACTGAGAACGGGACCGCAACAACGCGGCGTCTTGACCGGGTACCGATGGAGCTGGAGAAGGGTCAGGAGTTTGAGCACCAGATCGTGAACGACGCGCTCGATATTGCCGTGGAGGAGGTTCAAAACATTGTGCAAACACATTTACATGAATAATCAGAAGGGGTAACATGCCGATCAAACCAATCGAGATTGAAGCGCTCACCAACAAGGCAAAGAATGTCCACGAGGCAATTGTGGCAATGTCCAAGCGGGCGCGCCAGATCAACG
>JACQVJ010000058.1 GCA_016209805.1 Ignavibacteriota bacterium | reverse complement strand
TCGTTTATGGTCGGATACTTCACCATCAACTCAATGATCAAGCAGGGCTTCGTCAGCTGGGAGTGGTTGTTGACACAAGAGGCAACGGAGGAAAGGGACTACATACGCCATCTCAGATTCGAGAACCCTGTTGTTGTGAAGATCAACGGGCACAAGCATCGTGGCATTATTCTGAAACCGGAGGACGAAGTTGCCACGCGAAGAATCTAAGGGCGAATCAACTACGCCTCATCGGCAGAAGGTGTACGATTCCTGCCCCCATTGTGGAACGCAGTTAAGTCCATGGGAAAAAGTGCTGCTTGGCGTCGACCGCGCCCTGATGTGCAAGCACTGTTGGTATCGGATCATCCTCGATGTCGACGAAAAACCCAAGCCGAAAGGTTAGCATCACATGAAATCGTACAATTCATTTGAAGTTGAGCAACAACAGGTTATGGAGGCCGCAAAGTTGTTGAACCTCGACAGACCGACCGTGGACCTCCTCCTTTGGCCACAGCGCGAGTTCAAGTTTACCTTGCCGATAAGAATGGACAATGGTGAGGTGAAGATATTTCATGGGTACCGGATACAACACAACTTTGCACGGGGGCCGGCAAAGGGGGGAATCCGTTTTCATCCAGATGAGACCGTGGATACGATTCGCGCGCTTGCAGGGTGGATGACATGGAAGACTGCGGTTGTAGACCTTCCACTTGGTGGCGGGAAAGGAGGAATCATTTGCGATCCAAAGAATATGTCTGATAGAGAGCTTGAGAGTCTCTCACGATCGTACATTCGGGCCGTTGCTCAATACGTCGGCATTGACAAGGATATCCCGGCACCTGACGTATATACGAACCCGCAAACCATGGCTTGGATGATGGACGAGTATGAAACGTTGATGCAGCGACACCAGCCCGGTGTCCTGACGGACAAGCCGATGCAGATCGGGGGTACCGAGGGACGACGCGATGCGACGGCACGTGGCGGCGTGATTACCGTACGCGAAGCATGCAAGATCCTCGGCGTCGATCCAAAGGGGAGATATGCAATTCAAGGGTTCGGCAACGCGGGACAACGCGCTGCCCTTTTGCACCAGGAACTTCTTGGGGGTGGAAAGCTTATTGCAGCCTGCGACTCCCGCGGCGGAGTCTACAGCGAGGGGGGACTAAGTCCAAAAGAGCTTGTCACTCACAAGCTGAAAACCGGCTCCGTGGTTGGCTTCCCGGGTGCAAACCCAATCCCTCGTGACTCTGTCCTTGACCTGAACGTCGAGGTTCTCTATCCTGCGGCGCTCGAGAATGCAATCAATGAAACAAACGCTTCGAAGATCAAAGCCAAGATTGTCTGTGAGCTTGCAAACGGTCCCACTACACCGGAAGCAGATGTGATTCTCTATAACAATGGCGTGCACGTGATCCCGGATATTCTCGCGAGTGCAGGAGGGGTGACGGTTTCATACTTCGAGATGGTCCAGGATAGCTACTCATATTTCTGGGAGGAAGAAATCGTTCACCAGCGGCTCGACCGCAAGCTTACGAAAGCATATCACACCGTCCAGGAGGCGGTGAAAGAGAAGAAAGTCCATCCGCGATTGGCGGCAATGGTCGTCGGCGTCGCGCGGGTAGCTGAGGCGTGCAAGTTGCGCGGTTGGGTGTGATTCAATCACTAAACGGAGACGTTACTTCTTTGTAGCGGGATGTGGCGCTTTTATTGCCTGAACCGCCTCATTGATTGCACGCTTGATCTCGTTCATCTCAACTCTCCCCTTCCGAAGGTACTTTACGTTATTAAGTTCCAACCCGATCAGTTCTTTCTGGTTCAGCTCGCGCCCTGTAATGATGATGATCGGGATGTGTTTCGTAACTGAGTCAGCTTTCAATTCCCGGATATACTCCATCCCATCCTTTTTCCTCAGAGCAAGATCCATAAGAATGAGAGAAGGCCGGTGTTCCTTCGACCATTCAACAATACTTTCTTTGTCAAGAGGGAATGGAATTCCTTCAAGTCCCATATCATCGACGATAAACTTCATTAGGTTTGAAAAGTCTGTGCTGTCCTCAACAATCAGGACGGGACTTCGCGAGGCATTTTTCGGTTGCCTGGACATAGATTCGGCGTCGTTGGTGAGTTTCGGGGTCCGATAAGAGGAGAATTGCTGAAACAAAGTTACACTAATAAGATTTCTAAGTCAACATGAGAGTATCGCGCCGTCTTAGATAATTCTTGTTCAAACGCTAATTGCGTGTAAGGTACACTCAAGTTCCCGACCGAGGACATTCAAGAGAATGAACCTATCCGAGAATCAATTGATCTTTGTCGTTAGGCGAAGTGTTACTACAAAGCTGTAAGCCAAATGAGATTGAGTTGGACGAGGTCACCGTGATCCTGCAAGACGCAGATCCGCGTCTCAATAGCAACAGCGAGAAATGTTGTTGATCCTTGGTAAGGTGATGGACCTAAAGCTATTACCAACAAAGGGGATTCAACAGAGTCTAAATCAGGGATCGGACCTAATGAAAGGTCCAAATCGAGCAGGAAAAGATGCAAGAGGCTGCCCAAGTATTGGTGCTATTTTCTCACTTTTCCTCGAATTCTCCGGGGGGTTAGAAATTAAGAAAGTTTCACTTGCACGGGAGATATACACTTCGTATTTTATGGCGGATATTTTCCATTCACATTAGTGAGGTCCCCCAATTATGCAAACACTAAGGACGCTTTCAAACTTCTTGTTTGTTGCAAGCTTGGCATTCCTTATCGCAGCGTGCTCGTCCCTGAGACTGGAAGAAGTCGATTATGGCTGGCCCGTCGAAACTGTCTTAAAGGTTGATCAGGATAACAAGGTTTCCGACGGAAGGTACGCCATCGCGTTTACTGTTTCACCAATCGCACAAGAAGAATTCAACGATCCATTTGCTCTCGCTGGACATCAACTCCGACTTCTGCGGAATTCCGACGGGTTCTATTTCGTCACCGGGACAGGTTTCAAGAACGTGTATGTGTTCGAGCCGGGACCAAAAGAACTCAGACTAACCAACAAGATTGTGGTGTCCCAAGAGGGACTGAAACATCCCGCGCTTAATCTCAGATCACCATACGTCGAACTCATAGATGACGGCAACTTCAGAATACAAATGACGAACGACGATATTGTCGAAGACTCAACTCGACTTGCGGAGGGGGGTAAGTGATGAAAACGAACATCAAAGCGATCATCCTGACAATCACACTTTGTGTAGTCTGGTCCCAAGCATTGGCACAGCAATCCGACTACGCTGTAAAGACAAACTTCCGGACAGAGTACGACAGGATCAAGAAATCAATTGATGAATCGAGATCTACGGCAGAGCTTGAAGCCATGGTTGAAAAAATCAACTCCCTCGAAAGTCAATACTCAGCAAAGAGTCCGTTTCTTGACAAGGCCTTGTACCCTGAAACGTTTTCCGGGATGCTGAGCGACCTTCGTTTTCACCACGCGCTCGTTCATGAAAGGATTTTCCTCATTCAGGATCAGGTCGGAAGGATCTCTGAGCTCGAGACCAAAATGGCGGAACTGGCCACATCACTCGAAACGCTCAACGAGGAACGCACTCGACTCTTCGCTGAGCTTAAATCCACAAAACAGTCACTCGCTTCTTTGCAGAACGTCGTCAAGCGTCTCTCCAATAATCTTCTTGCAAAAGATCGTCTTATTTTTGCTCTGATCGATTCGATTTTTCTTCCCTATAGTGCCGACGCTACGCAACTCTCTGAGGTGCAGAAGACCGCCATCAGCGGGAAGCTGGAGAAGACGAACGTTGTGGAGCACATCTATGACATTGCATCAGATAATGTGAGATTCCTTGGCATGACGCAACTCGGGGGAAAGGACTACTCCAGCCTCTTCGATCACTACTATCAATTTGCAACCAGATGGATGGGTCTACGCGACAAGATCAGCGCGATAGGTCTGATTGGTGATGGAAAGTCAGGGAAGGGAACTGCCAATGCTGAGGAGGGGATTGCTGCAACCCAAGTTGATTCGGCGTTGCTGGAGTGGCAGGCAAAACTCCACACAGCCGTGTGGAGCGCACTCGCCAACGAGTTCTCGAGTCAGGGTGTGGAAGTAATACCATTCGATAACGCTCAGAGCTTTTCTGAAAGCATCCGGGAATACGTCCAGGCCGCAAAGGTGACAGGTGAGGACACGAAGACGTTTGTGAAGGATGTCTGGATTGATCGGGTCGACAAAGAATGGCGGGACGTACTGATTAAAGATAGCATGCTCGGCCGAACTGAATACGCCTCACTCGATAAGCTTGTCGGCGAACTTGAAGGGGATAGGTTCGACTGGATGATCGTGTTGTACGCTGTGTTGGTTCTCGGTGTTGGCCTCATGGGATGGCGGATAGCTGTCTCGCGAAAACCGAAACCGGAGCAGGCTCCCCTTGCAACCAAGCCTCAAAGCTAACTTCCCATCAGCGTAATTAACAGAAGAGACGACCCGATGGTCGTCTCTTTCTTTTCAGCCAACGGCGTGGTTCATTATTTCGCGTAGAAATCGATCACCCTGCCGATTGCCGCGCTACAGACCGGGTCGAAATCAACCAAACTCAGCGAGAACATCCGACAATCGACGGCGGGACGATAGAGCCCCTTCGAAGAATAGCCCGCCCCCTCGAATGCACCAACCTGACCTACAAACCGGGAGGTCTTCAACACGTTCATCGCGGCGCGATACAAAGGCTCGCGCTTCTCATAATAGTCGGGGGCGAGGCGATCCAGCTTGGCCCGCAACGCTTCGATACTATCGTAAGCCGCCTTCTCCCAGGGAGTCGGAATCTCGATCCCATAAGTCATAAACGATTTCCATTTCATGTCCTTCTTGTTCCCCAAAGCCGTCACATTCGGCTCCCATGGCTCAACACCCGGAGGATAAAACTCGTTGTACGCAGTCGATGAGCTGTAGTACTCATCGCCCAAGCCTCCAAACGAGTGTCCGAACTCATGCACATACACATAATCAATCTGCCACTCCTGCCCCTTCACCGTCTCTTTCGTGTAGGTGGTAGCATAGAGATTGTATATCCCTCCACCTCCGTACCGCGAATCGTTCACGAGAATACAAATGAAGTCATACGGTGCAGCGGCCGCGATATCCCTTACGGCTTTGTTATCCATGGTAAGGACATACCGAGCCGAGCCGAATGTGTTGTAGCGAGTGCCGAGTGTACTCTCCTTCCACACATTCTTGTCGGGGATGCTTATTCCCGATTCGCTCGACTGCACTTCGATTGTCCATACATTGAAATCCCTCTTCCGACTCTTGAAGGGTTCCGTGTTGAACATGACATCGTTAAGGTGTTTGGCATCCGAACGGAATTTCTCCATGTCGGACTTCGCATAGCCGTCACCCATGATCAGGACGTCAACTTTTTCAGCGGGCTTTCCACTTTCCATGAGCGCATTAACCTTGAACGGGGATTCTTTTCTTGATTTGTTCACCTGAGTTGGGTCATTGGGATCGATAACAGCGGAAAACAGCTCGTGGAAGATCATCCGCTTGTCACGACGTGCTATTGTCAATTGCACTGTTCGCTTCGGAAATGGAAATCTCACCGATTCCGAAAAGGTGCGGTACATCCCGTTTAGTGCCTCATCGGTCGTTTGCCATTCATTGAAGATCGATGAAAACCCTTTTGAGAAGATCATCGCTCCGGAGGCAACATCGTAGACACGCACCATGAACTCTCCAAGGTTCAGTGTATCAATCAGATTGGTTCTACTCCCGGGCCACGGTCCCTCCTCAAACACTTCGTTGAGACTAAATGTCTCCTGACCCTTTGTTCCTGTATGGAAATAATCCACCCGCATTGTCATGTCAACAAAATACTGATCGAATGGACCTGCAAAAAGTAGCGG
>JACQVJ010000002.1 GCA_016209805.1 Ignavibacteriota bacterium | reverse complement strand
GGCCGGAGGAGCTTGGAGGAGCAGGTTTGACGGAGCTTGAAGCGATTGTGATCATCGAGGAGCTTGCCAGGGTTGATCCATCCGTTGCGCTGACCGTTGCATCGCACAACAGCCTATGTACAGGGCACATCATGTTGTTTGGAAATGAAGATCAGAAAAAAGCTCACGTCCCTGATCTCGCATCGGGCAAGAAACTTGGGGCCTGGGGTCTCACGGAACCGGGATCGGGGAGTGATTCAGGCTCGATGAAGACGATCGCAACGCGCGACGGTGAGGATTGGGTGATCAATGGAAGCAAGACGTTCATTACTCAAGGCTCGGTTGGTTCCACATACGTAATTATGGCGGTGACGAATAGAGAGAAAGGAAAGGCGGGCATATCGGCGTTCATTCTTGAAAAAGGGATGAAAGGATTTACAATTGGCAAGAAGGAAAACAAGCTTGGCATGCGTTGCAGCGACACTGCGACGCTCATCTTCGACAACGTGCGTGTACCGAAGGAAAACCTCATCGGAGCCGCGGGCGAAGGCTTCAAGCAAGCATTGAAAGTTCTGGATGGGGGCCGGATTGGGATTGCAGCTCTCTCTGTCGGGATCGGACAAGCCGCTCTTGACGCGAGTCTGAAATATTCCAAGGAACGACACCAGTTCAAGAGGCCGATAGCGGAATTCCAGGGTATTCAATGGAAGCTTGCAGACATGGTCACTGAGATCAGCGCCGCGAGGCTCCTGACTCAGCGTGTTGCATGGATGAAGACGAAGGATATGAGCATCAACCTTGCCGCGGCCGAAGCGAAATACTTCGCAAGTGAAGCAGCAGTTCGAGCCACAAATGAAGCCGTACAAATCCATGGAGGGTATGGGTTTATCAAAGAGTTTCCCGTTGAGAAGCTGTACCGCGATGTGAAACTTATGACAATCGGCGAGGGAACATCGGAAGTACAGAAGATGGTTATTGCCCGAAATCTTCTGAGTCAATAGAGCACACGCATGTCTCTTATCGGATCAAAGGTCCAGAAAACACCTGCCTTCCTCAAGAACGAGGAGGTCTTCCAATTGCTACTTGACGATGTGAATGCAAAGGCCGAGATCATTAAGCTCGGGGGAGGAAAAGCGTCGACGGAGAAGCATCACAAACGAGGGAAGCTAACAGCACGCGAGCGCATTCAAAAACTGATCGATCCGGGGAGCAGTTTTCTTGAAGTGGGACTATTCTGTGCGTTTGAGATGTACGAAGAACATGGCGGGGCGCCATCCTCGGGGACAGTATTTGGGATCGGGATCGTTCATGGTCGGGAGGTGGTGATTGTTGCGAACGACGCTACCGTGAAGGCGGGTGCGTGGTTTCCCGTGACCGTGAAAAAAAACCTGCGCGCTCAGGAAATCGCGATGGAGAATTATCTCCCAATTATCTATCTCGTCGATTCAGCCGGTGTGTTTCTTCCCATGCAGAGTGAGATCTTCCCCGACAAAGAGCACTTCGGGCGCATTTTCAGGAACAACGCCGTCATGTCGTCGATGGGGATTACACAAATTGCCGCCATCATGGGCCCGTGTGTGGCAGGTGGTGCGTATCTTCCCATCATGAGCGACGAAGCGATGATCGTTGACAAAACCGGAAGCGTGTTTCTCGCGGGTTCTCACCTTGTGAAGGCGGCTATTGGTGAAGAGATCGACAACGAACAACTCGGCGGTGCAACTGTCCATTGTGAGATCAGCGGCGTTACCGATCACAAGATGGCCGACGACGATGAATGCCTCGAAAAGATTCGCAGCATCATCGGCAAACTTGGGGAGAAGCCGAGAGCGGGATTTCACCGCGCTGCACCAGCACTTCCGAATTTTGATGCGCATGAGATTTATGGCCTCTTCCCGGCCGACCGGACAAAGCCCTATGACATGTATGAAATACTTGCGCGCATCATCGATGGGAGCGACCTTGATGAGTACAAGAGTGGGTATGGCAAGACCATTATCACGGGTTATGCTCGCATCGACGGTTGGGCCGTGGGGATTGTTGCAAACCAGCGTTCGGTGGTGAGGACGAAAAAGGGAGAGATGCAAGTTGGTGGAGTCATCTACAGCGACAGCGCGGACAAGGCGGCAAGGTTCATCCTGAATTGCAACCAGAAGCTGATCCCTCTCGTATTCTTTCAAGACGTCACGGGTTTCATGGTGGGGAGTCGCGCAGAGCATGGCGGGATTATCAAGGATGGGGCGAAGATGGTGAATGCCGTTGCGAACAGCGTTGTTCCGAAATTCACGTTCATGATCGGGAACAGCTATGGCGCCGGCAATTATGCGATGTGCGGCAAAGCGTATGATCCCCGCTTGATCTATGCCTGGCCCACTGCACAGATTGCCGTCATGGGAGGGAGACAGGCGAGTGAAACACTCCTCGGGATCAAGATTCAACAAATGGAAAAAGGGGGTGCACACATCAGCAAGGACGAACAACAGAAACTGCTGGACGAAATCCAACAACGGTATGAAAGAGAGACCAACCCGTATTTCGCCGCGGGGCGGTTGTGGGTAGATGGGATAATCGATCCGGCACAAACACGCGCCGTTGTCTCCAGAGGAATTGCTGTTGCAGCACACAATGCCAGCATACCCCAGTTCAATCCCGGTGTCATCCAAACGTAATGCGGTTTGTGAGGTGGATGGATGAAAGGGTGTATGCTGATGTTGGTGTTTGGACTTGTTTCGGTCGAGACAACATTTGGACAGACGCCGCCTCCGGTATTTGCGCCATCCGAAGGTTTTCCCGAGATCGTCACCTTCTTTGCTCCAGTTTTTTTCCCTAAGGTGATTCAAGACGGCTATCAGCTCAAAATGTACATTCGAAGCGAGGAGTTTAATGATTTTCGGGCGAGTTTCGGCGACGTTTACGCCGTCGATGCAATTTTTGACAGGGCTGTGCGACTGAGCTGGAACAACTTGTACGAGGCTCTCCTGATATCGTTCGTTGCCACGATGGATCACAACAAATTCGGCGTGCGGCTTCCCGTGGTGGGTGCACTGTTCTGGGTGCCGCTTACATCTGAGTTTGACGACGAGTTTCGGGCCCGTGTCGACGCATTACCGGGCCGGCTCTATCCCGATTCACCATCCGGTCGCGCTGGCGACAGGGACAAGCTGCAGCACTTCTTCGGCTCGGCGCTTCTCACATACACGTTCGAATCCCTCGAAGCCGCTGAACGGGTTGGACGGTTCATTGAGTGGGGAGAGGACTTGTTTATTGTCGATGGTGTGCTGGACGATCGGGATTTCCGAGCGAATGTGCAGGGACAGGATTTCGGTTTGAGGTTACTCGATGATAACAGTGTACGACCGTCTATGTTTCTGAAATACCATCTTGCTCAGGATCCAACAGCCCACATCGGGTGTGTGCCAACTGGCGAAATTGATTCGCTGTTCGTCAATCAGGAGGCTCGATGAAATCGGTTCTCGTGGTCGATGATGAGAAAGACATACGCGAGTGGATTAAGAAAACACTCGAATACAGAAAATTCGAAGTCCACTTTTCGGAGAATGGTCCGAGCGCCCTGGCTCGGATTCATGAAAGCTCATTTGATCTTGTCCTTCTTGATGTGAAAATGCCTGGCATGGATGGATTGGCCGTTCTTCAAAAAATCAAGGAAACTCACCCCGATCTCCCTGTCGTCATGATTTCAGGACACGGAACGATCGAGACTGCCGTCGAAGCGACGAAGCGGGGCGCCTATGATTTTCTGCAGAAGCCGCTCGATCTGGATCGGCTCGTCATAGTCCTCAGAAACGCCATCGAACAAAAGCACCTCATCTCCGAGTACAAGCAGATGAAGGAAAAGGTCGAAGGGATGGAAGCCATTCTCGGCGAGAGCCCGACGATCAAGGAGGTGCTCACTGTAATCGAGCGTGTAGCTCCTACCGATGCACGTGTGCTTATCACGGGAGAGAATGGTGTCGGGAAGGAGCTCGTTGCGAAAGCAATCCACCGGCTCAGCAGGCGTCGGGGAAATCCGTTGGTGGAAGTAAACTGTGCAGCCATCCCCAACGAGCTGATTGAGTCCGAGCTCTTCGGACATGAGAAAGGAGCGTTCACCGGGGCAACGAATCAACGCATCGGCAAGTTTGAGATGGCTGACGGAGGAACCATCTTCCTCGATGAAATCGGCGATATGAGTCTGAACGCTCAGGCCAAGGTTCTCCGTGCTCTGGAGGAAGGGAGGATCGAGCGTGTTGGAGGGAACAAGCAGATTTCCGTGGATGTGAGGGTTATCGCCGCAACGAACAAGAATGTGGTCGAGGCAATCAAGGGAGGGAATTTCCGGGAAGATCTCTTTCACCGGCTGAACGTCATTCCTGTTCACGTCCCCCCGCTGCGCGAACGGCGCGAAGACATCCCG
>JACQVJ010000062.1 GCA_016209805.1 Ignavibacteriota bacterium | reverse complement strand
GTCGCCGTCTTTATCCAATATCCCCTGACGTTGAAGGGAGACGTAAGCGCGGATAAGCTCTTCTTTTAACCTCTTGTCATCCTCTGGATTGGAGAGGGGCATCCAATGGAAATCGAGAGATTTCGATGCACGAGGGCCTTTGGCTGTTCGCACGCCGGCAGCCTTAGCTGTGAGGAGTACCTGTTCCAAAGAAGACCGCGCAATAGCTGGCGCGCTGTCGTTGGGGAAGATGTCGTCGAACTGGTTTTTCGTATAAAGCATGAACGCATGGCCCGAACTGATGCGACCAGCACGACCCCACCGTTGCCGGCAGCCTGCCCGGCTATGCCGTACCGTTCTCAACTCAGAGACTTCAGTGGCGGGGTTCCAGTAAGATTCCTTAATGTAGCCGGTATCTATGACGTACCTGACTCCCTCCACGGTCAATGAAGTCTCTGCGACGTTGGTTGAAACCACGACTCGTCGTTTTCCATAGACCTTGTGATGTTTCTTCGGGTCGGGGTTCAGTGCAGCCTCCTGCTCATCCAAAGGGCGCTGCGCATAGAGCGGCAATGCCACTACATTGGGCAGGCCGCATGCTTCAATAGCGGAGACAGTCTGGTCAATCTCCCGAGATCCTGGGAGGAAAACCAGAATATGACCATCTTCATCCTTCCTATTAGCAGGCAGATCGTCCAGATGTTTGCATAACTGCTGAACCATTTCGGCAATGGCGTTAGGGAACTGATCACGAGAAGGTTGTTGGCCACCGTTGATTTTCTTCCACCACTCATCCTTGGCGTCACCCCAGAAGTGCTCGGTGATGGGGAATCGCCGTCCTTCCGAGTAGATGAAAGGGATTTTCCCTTCTTCATTGAAATAGCTATATTTCTTTAGAAACTCCTCATCCTCAAAGGCAACAAGATGTGGCTTCAGTTCGGGATGGAAGAAGCCTATGAACGAACCAAAATCGATTGTAGCACTGGCAATGATGATACGCAGATGGGGGTAGAGGTAAAGCTGATCTCTCAATAACCCAAGGATCAGGTCGATGTTAACGCTCCGCTCATGAGCCTCATCGATTATTACGATACTGAATTCACTCACGGCACCTGAGACAATGTCATTGATCAGTTTGCCATCGGTCTTAAAAATTAGCCTTGTCCTACGATCATATTCATCTGCCTTGGAATGTGAAAAACCGATTTGAGATCCAATACCGAGAGAGGTGCCGTTCAGCTTGTTAGCGATGAAGCGTGGTACCTGGCGTGTAGCCTGTATGCGCGGTTGGGTAACACAAATGGGCCCCCGCCGGGCCCATTTAGATAAACCTCCTGGCACACCCCCGGTAAGTAGCAACCAGGGGACATAGGTGGATTTACCCGAACCGGTAGTACCTACTAGTACAACTACCTGGTGTTCTTCAAGAGCCGTAAGGATCTCGTCTTTTTTCTCCGCAATCTGAAAAGCCTTTTGTTCCGGCAGGTAGTTCGTGTTCTCAAGGAATGCCCTAAGTGGTCGCTGAAAGCGCCCCAAACCACCGGGACCGAAGCCCGCCTCGGGTAGCCACCACGGATCGAAAAGTTTACCACTGAGTTCTTCGGCTTTCTGCGTCTCAAACTTCTTTTGCCTTTCAATGCGTCTGGCAAGTTCCTCACCCATTCTTGTCATCTTGACGTCATAGTGGTGACAAGCAATCCTTGAATATGACCTGGCGTGCAGCGAGCGATGTTTGGGACAATACTCAGGTTCGGAAAATCCAATAGTACGGTCTGCATCCAAGGAAGATGCCGAGATGAGGAATTCCTGACCACACCCGGCTTGTTTGCATATTCGAATATACTCTCGGACCGCCATTAATTCTCCTAATCAGGTTTGATATATGACCTGCCCGTTCCATGTCCGGAAGCATCATAATGCTGAAGATGTGGAAGAGACTCAAACCAGCCGGGACCCTCCAGATACGTCCTGCCGGTTCTGTCTCCGCGTTGATCGTAATGATCAAAATGAACGTGTGACTCAAACCACCCTGGTCCTTTAATATAGGTGTTGCCGGTTCGATGACCACTCACATCAAAGTGCTCGAAATGCGGTCGAGACTCAAACCATCCGGGTCCCTTCATGTAAGTTCTCCCGGTTCGATGACCACTCACAACAAAGTGCTCAATTTTGAGGCCTCTAAGCGCTTCCAGTTCAGGGTATGGAGACATCAGGTTGTTGTAGGCGCTCTGAATGCTCCCTTGCGATCCCTTGACGGATGTGAACCCCGTCGGATCCAGATACGTTAACGGGTTACAACGGCCATATAGATAGGGATTCGTTCCATCTATGATTTCCTTGGGATCTGGCTGTGTAAATCTCCCAGACGAGGGATCATAAAATCGAGCACGATTGTAGTAGAGGCCAGTTTCGCGATCAAATCGCTTCCCACAGTAGCCAAATGGCAGAGAGGATGCAGTATCACTGAGCGGGCACCCGAAGGGATCATACTCCATCAACTCGGCTGCCGTCCCAACAGAAATAACCGACCCCATCCAGTCGGTACAGACACGTTGATTGTGCTGCCCTGATGCATGTGCCGCCAGTGGTGTATCCACTCGAGAGCTCCAAAACATCGCCTTGACGCCAGTAGATGATTCCGAGAGGATCTCCTGAAAATTATCATAGAAGACACGTTCAGTCCCGTTGGTCCGGACGATCTGCACCCGCTCACCTGTAGCTGCATAATGATATTCTGCCAGCGGTGTACGGCCTTCATTTTCAAAAACCTGGCGCATCCGCTGAGCGGCATCATAGGTGAACAAATACTTCCCCTTGCGGACCAAATTTCCACAACGGTCGTATTCGTGCGTCTCTCTCTTGCATTGTTTTCCATCAACTTCGATCAGACGGTTAGCTTGGTCGTAGCGATAGGATAGACACAAGGATCCATGGTGGTATTCCTGGAGCCGGTTTCCCTGCTCATCATAAACATAACGGCGAAATTCGCCGGTCCTTTCTCCCAGCTTGCAGCTTACCGATTCCAGCCGATCAAACGCGTCGTAGCTATATCGGTACAGATCGACTTGATCTCTGCTCTGCCGGACCTCTTCCACAGGACGGCTGCAGGCATCACGGACCAGATGCTGTCGATAAAGAAGTTCCCCTGCTCCATCAAAGCTCTCGATACCGGTGAGCGATCCGTCTGCCTGGTATTCAAAACAGGTGCGCCCTGCATTATCCCAACTTTCCTCTATCACGTGACCGGAAGAATCCATTTTAATGGCAATTGTGGCATCCGGGATGCTTATACCGGATATCAAAGCTGACCCAGGAACATAGTGATATTGAATCCACCAGTCTCGATTAGCTTCCTTCCGGACCAAGCGGTCTGAGTTATCCCATTCATATGAAAACGAGATGGTTCTTTCTTCTATCGTCTGCTTATGGCGATTAACTCTGCCCGCAACATCATAGTCCCAAAGGAAACAAGCCGGACCTTCTCGAGCGGATATCAACTTGCCAGTAGGGGAATACTCATAATGAGACTCTACCGAACGGTCTTCGGACCATCGGCTGCGTAATCGTCCACATTCGTCATATTTAAATAGAAGTATTCTTCCCTCAGCATCGACCTTTCGAATTGGGTTCTCGGTGGAATCATAGTAGGTTTGGAGACCATCATTCAGTGCGTTGTAAACAGTCAACTTTCGCAGTGTATCATCGTATTGGATGGTGAATTGATGAGCTGTCGACTGATGCTTTCCCGATAAGACGCAAGTCATCCGTCCAAGGGGGTCGTATCTAAATTCTTCCGAATACAGAAGCGACTCGTTCTCTCTGCCTCTGTGCCGTTCGATCACATTGCCCCGCTCGTCATAGGTCAACCGTTTGCAAGCGCCATCTGGATTAATTATTCCGGAAAGCCGCCCCATGGTGTCGTATGTGTAACGGGTAATAGCCCCATTATCGGGAGAGCCACTTATCAGTTCGTGAAGTTGACCCAGCGCGTTGTATCGGAGTGAAGTTTCCAGCCCGAGGTTATCTTTTTGCGAAAGGATACGCCCGGCAAGATCGTAGCAAGTGCGAACTTCAAACCCTGTGGGAGCAAGCTGTCTGACCTGATTACCATCTCGATCGTACTCGAACTTGATCGTGTGACCAGAGGGTTCCTTGACCAGGGTGCAGAGCCCACGTTCATCGAATTCACGTTCAGTCACCGAGCCAGAGGATGAAATGGAACGGGTATTTTGTCCCATGGCATCGTATTCCCATAGCTTCCGTTCGATGCGCTGGACGTTTGGTATGTTTTCAAGAGAGGAAGGTTTCGCATCTGCGACGAAAAAGGTTTCCGAAAGCCGTCCCTCCAGGTCGAACTCCCAACACGAGGCAGTTCCTTCAGGATCAATGCTCCAGATCATCCGACCCAGAACGTCATACCCAAATCGAGTAGTAAGGGCCTTTGGCTCGGCATCAGCAGAGTCTCGGCGTAGGGTTGTCGTATTAATCAATCGGCCAAGAGTGTCCCATTCATAATGCTCTTCGGCAACAAATGCTCTACCTTGCCCGTTTTGCTCAATCCATCTCCGCCTTGATACAGCATGATGGCCTTGAGGATCATATTCCCATTCCGATACCTGTTTGGAGCTGCACTTGCCGTTAAGATCCTCGGCCCATTCGGTATGCCGCACGGCATTCCCGAATTGGTCGTATGTCCACTCTTGCATCCATCGTAATGGTTTGGTTCGACCCTGACGTAACTCCTTCTCAGTCCGTACAGGAAGGCCGCTCCGCTCATCGTAAGTGCTATGGATCTCAGACCCGTCGGGTAATTCCACTCTCCCTGGTCGTCCGAAAGGTGTGTAGTCGTAGAAGCGGGTTGTATTGCCAATTGCATCGCGTACCAGCGGTCGGTTCCCGCGAGAGTCATACCCGATCGAGAAATCTTCACTGCTCAAGGAAATGTAATCAGAGCGGTTGGCAATAGTCCGGCGGCCAAATTCCTGCTGGCAGTTCAACATTTCCGGCGTCTTAAGTGTGACATGCTCCGTGCGATTACC
>JACQVJ010000053.1 GCA_016209805.1 Ignavibacteriota bacterium | reverse complement strand
GTCCCCGGCGTGACCGGAGCATTGTGTGTGTGGTCGAGGAGCCGAACGACGTTATCGCAGTCGAGAAAACGAACGAATTCCGGGGTCTCTATCACGTCCTCGGAGGATCGCTTTCCCCACTGGATGGGATCGGGCCGGAAGATCTGAAAATCAAGGAATTGCTCGACCGGGTGACTGGAGACGTGGCAGAAATCATCCTCGCCCTCAACCCGAATGTCGAGGGTGAAGCGACAACGATTTATCTTACGCGGCTATTGAAGCCGCTCGGTGTAAAGGTATCCCGGATCGCACGGGGTATCCCTGTGGGTGGTGACTTAGAGTTTGCGGATGAAGCGACACTCAGCCGCGCACTCGAGGGACGGGTAGCCTTGTAACATTCAAGAAAGCAAACCGCAATGATTGTTGTACGAGTTCTCGGAGCGGTCCTTTTGTGCGGCCTCGCACTGCGCTGCAGCCTGTTCGAGCCGAGGGAACCCGAACCCCCCACCCAATCGAGCTTCGACTTTCGTCCGCCGACGGTACCGGGGATCGTCATCACAAACCTGCAAAGCGCAGTCGCGCAGAAGAACGTTGCAAACTACATCAGCTGCTTTGCCGACCCCTCACGTACGAGCAGGGAGTTTTCCTTCGAGCCTTCGGCCGATGCCAGCGCCCTCTACCCAAGCGTGCTGCGAAACTGGACATTCGAAGATGAACAATCCTACTTCCAGAACCTCGTCGCCAAGGCAACACCCAACGGGTTCTCCAACCTGCTTCTGATACCCAAGGACTCGATCATCACTGCCGACTCTGTCATCTTCAGTTTCGATTACACATTCACATTCGATCACACCGAGGCTGGGTTCCCTTCGACGGCGCGGGGCACATTGCAGTTCTCGCTTGGTGCGGAGAATAGCTTCTGGATGATCTATCGGTGGAGTGATTTCAAGACCACCGACGACATTACCTGGAGCAGTTTCAAGGGAAAGTTCAGTAATTAGGTACGATGACGGTTTCGACCAGATGTGCAATCCTCCTGACCGCGATTCTGACCGCCGGCTGTCTTAATCCCTTCGCGCCGGGGATCGACCGTTCTCCAGCCCAGTCCTCGTGCGATCCCTCTACAGTAGAGGGAGTGTTCCAGTGCTTCCAGGCTGCGTACACGTTCAGGGACACGACCGTGTATGGACAGCTGTTGGATCCGAACTTCATCTTCGTCTATCGCGATTACGAAATCGGCATAGATGTAACGTGGGGGCGAGACGAAGAGATGCGCGCAACGTATGGACTGTTTCAGAACGCACAAAAGCTCGACCTCATCTGGAACAACATCGTCTCCACCTCCACGGATTCCACGCGGGTGAATGTCGTCCGCGGGTTCAATCTCACCATCACGTTCAACCCGAGCAGCATCGAGCGGGTGGATGGGTACGCCAATCTTACATTCACGAGACTGACCACCGCAGACCCATGGAAAATCCTCCGCTGGCGGGATGAATCAAACTTCTGACCTAACACATGAGCCTCACATACACACTGAAAGAAAGCATCTCCGGCTTTAAGAGAGCAAAGCTCTCCACGTTTGTCTCCATCGTTACGATCAGTATTTCTCTTCTGCTGCTTGGCATCTTCGCTGTCATCACGATCAATGCGTCACGTTTCATCGAAGCCCTGCGCAACAAGGTTGAAATGGAAGCGTTCCTCGAAGAGCCTATCACAAAGCGGGAAATCGCCGAGCTGCAAGAGCGAATCTCCGACATCGAAGGGGTGGACCGTGTGGTGTTTGTATCGAAGGAGGAAGCGGCCAAGATTTTCAAGGAGGAGTTCGGAGAGGATATCTCGCGCGTACTCGAGTTCAATCCCCTTCCTCCTTCGTTCAAGGTGTATCTTAAGGATGGATACAAAACAGCGGCGATGGCACAGGTCATCTACAACAAACTCGCGGCCCTCAAGAATGTTGATGAGATCATCTATCGCAAGGCGCTGCTCGAGCTGATCGACGAGCGTACCTCCGCAGTCAACAACCTCACCCTTGGGTTAGGACTGCTCATCAGTCTCTCAGCAATCATGTTGGTGTCAAACACTATCCGCCTCGCGATCTACGCCAAGCGCCGCTTGCTGCGGACAATGGAGCTTGTTGGAGCAACGAGAGTGTTCATCCGGCTTCCGTTTCTGCTTGAGGGGGTTATCCAGGGATTTGTGGGAGGAATACTTGCATCGGTCGTGTTGTATCTCTTGTTCGAGTTCATGTCTCGCCTTCTCTCGATTGAATTCTCGCAGTTCATCCACATGGAGCAGGCTTT
>JACQVJ010000060.1 GCA_016209805.1 Ignavibacteriota bacterium | reverse complement strand
TGCCGAAAGATGCGCTGCGCATTGAAGCGTACGGGACCGTTGATGAATTGAACTCCGTCCTTGGCATCGTCCGCGCGGATAACGTGAATGCAGAGATCGACCGAATCCTTGCCGATGTGCAGAACAACCTATTCGATCTTGGTGCCGATCTTGCTACACCGCGTTCGAGTGAAAAGGAATCGGTAAGACGTATTGATCCTCGCGATGCGAAACCGCTCGAGGACACCATTGACAGACTCGAAGCAAAGCTCCCCCCTTTGAGATCGTTCATCCTTCCCGGCGGATTGCCGGTCGCTGCACGACTCCACTTTGCGCGGACGGTCTGCAGGCGTGCAGAGCGGGCGGTGGTGCGTCTCTCTCGTAACGAGGACATCGGTGAAGCGATACCGGTCTATCTGAACAGACTCTCCGACTTGCTCTTTGTGTTGGCCCGGTACGCCAATCATGTGTCGAATGTTCCAGAAACCAAATGGAAGCCATAACTTGACGCGTTCTCTCCCCGTTCTTCTCTCTCTCGTGTTCTTCTTCTCGTTCCGCGCACAGACCACAGAGTTCTCACAGGACAGCGCCTACGCGATTCTTACAAGAATCGTTGTCGAGATTGGGCCACGACCAATGGGCTCGCCCGCTGAGCGGGAAGCCCTGCAGTTCGCGGTGGACAAATTCATGGAGTATGGTTGTCAGCAGAGTTATGTCATGCCGATGACGGTTGCGGGAACGGTGAATACGACCAGCGGCATCGCCGTGGGTGTGCTTCCGGGAAAGACGAATCGCATCATCGTTATCGGTGGTCACATTGACAGCTCGGATCCCGAGGTCCCCGGTGCGAACGATGATGCTTCTGGAGTTGCCTGCGTGATCGAGGTTGCGCGAGTACTGGCCAAGCGTCAGCACGAGTCGACAATTCTCTTTGCATGTTGGGGTGGAGAAGAGCAGGGACTCCGGGGTTCGAAGCATTTTGTGAAGAATTTCGACGGAATCGACAGTGTCGTGTTGATGTTGCAGATCGATATGGCCGATGGTGCGGGTGTTCTTCTTCCGGATCCCGAAGATGGAAAAAGGATAGCCCCGCGGTGGCTCGTTGAAGAGACATATAAGATGTTTTACGATGAATTGCGCTATGCTGGTCTCGCGTATGATGCACACATTGCAAACTTGAACGTCATGTTCGGCGGGTTCTATGGCTCCGACCATGTTGCCTTCCTTGAGAGGGGAATCCCTGCCATTGATTTCACAAGCGATGTTGACTATCCCATCCACACACCGCAGGATAACCTCGCGAACTTCACCCCGTCCGGCCTGAAGCGAACAGGCGACCTCATCGTAAAGCTGGTGGAACGCTTCGATGCTGGCGTTCCTTCGCAAGTATCGGACATGTACATGATCCTCCAGGTCGGTGAACGCCCGTTGTTCCTCGACTACTGGATGCTGTGGTCGTTTGTTGGGATATCCGTGTTGATGGGAGTTGGAGTATTTGCGAGGACTCGGAAGCGAAGAGTTGTTGTGGAAGGTGCGCCGAAAGTAAAGTGGTCCGGCTTCAAGGTGGTTCTTTTCGTTCTTTTTGTTCAGACTTGTGCGTGGTCCTCGGAAAGTCTTGTCGGGCTCATCAGGGGCTACAGGTTTCCCTGGGTCAACAACTTCGGAGGTTTCTTTTTTCTCGGGATCCTCTTCGGACTCATTGGTTTGTGGATGGTACTTCAGCTCGTCAATCCCGAATCGTCGGTTAAGTCACTTGCGGGTCGGCTGAGACTCAGCAGTGATCCATTCACGTTCGCACGGGTCGCGATTATCCTGTTTCTTGTTGCAGTACTGCTCATGTCTCTTGCGGGTCCTCGCAGCGGCATCTATCCGGCTGCAGGGCTATTCTTTTTTTCTGTTGCGATATTAGTGAGGAACCCTGTTGCGAAGCTCGTCTTCATCGCGGCATCACCGTATGCAATGTACAGGCTCCTCTTTGGCGATTCGATCGGACTCTTCCAGAGACTGCTCTCTGAAAACACCACGCACGGATTTCTTCGTGGCGGCCTCTATGAGGCTGGGTTTGTTGTGCTCTACTCGATTATCTCGCTTCCATTTGTGTTCGGCTTCGTCGCTGTGTATAGAGATTCGGGTGTCGATCTGCTGTGGCTGAAGAAGTTCAGCAACAAACTCGGTCTCATTGGCGTATCGGTTGTAACACTTGGCACGATCGTTTGCCTGCTGGGCAGTTCCGTCTATGATGAACGATGGTACAACAACGTGCATGTGGACCAGAGAATTACTGCGGGCTCCGATTCCAGTACGATCACACTCAGAGGGAGCGAGTACTTCGCAGGCCTTGAATTGAATATGGACGGTCGCGATACGGTTCTTCCGCCCGGTGACAACGTCTTCGAGTTCAAAGTGTCTGACCCCCTCGCGTCGTCGCGGAGTGCGGTTCGTGCGACCGATTCGTTGACCTCTCGCGACGAGGTCGATTCCCTGGTGCATCAATTCCGCCGCGTCGAGATCCGCTC
>JACQVJ010000056.1 GCA_016209805.1 Ignavibacteriota bacterium | reverse complement strand
TAGCTCAATGCCAAAGCGAGATTCGAGAATTGCAGCATCGAGCCTCTCGACTACCCGAAGCCGTTTTGTTTGCGCGACAGTGAGGCCTTTGCTTGAGAAGAATCGCTGCAAGTCGTCTTCTTTGATCGACGTGAGGTCGGATTCCTCGGGAGCGGCGTTGACTGCAACGGCAGCGGCGATTTTGTCATCGGTTGATTGTTGCCCCGCACCGGCTGTGCGGAGCTCATAGAATCCCGTCTCAAAAATGTTTGCCGACGTGAATGATACGGTTCCTGATACGGCAGAGAAGCGCGGCACGATGCGCTCATCGATACCCGCGGGTGAACGCAACACATATGTCTCTCCCTGACCTCTGAACCGGATGGCGAGTTTCATTTCTTCACCTGCAACAAACGAAGGTGCTGTTTCGTTTTGGGATGACAAATACATGACCGAACGATGGAGGATCGGAACAAAGAGACCCTTGACGGGAAAGTCAGACCAGGTAAGTCCTGCCTCAACGGAGTACAGGAGCACCCTTCCTTCACCAACGGTGTATTCGGTGAGAAATCCTGTGCCGTTGGAGAGCGGGATTATTGTATGTCCATTAACTCCCGGTTGCGGGACTATAGCCTTATAGATTCTCGGTGATTCGATGTTCGGCCTGCTTCCGTGGTCGGCTTTGGCGTTGATTGGCTGCTGGAAAAGATCAAGGAAGAGTGGGTGCTCGAATTCAATATTGGCAAATGAGAGGAAGCCGCCATCTCCCGCGGGCGTAGCTGATGGATGCGGAGGGGTTGCCGAAAGTGCGGGTGCAATTTCCATACGAGCAAAAAACGTCCTGTTGTAGTTGTCGATGTCAGATTCCTTTCCCGGAAAAACGATCAGCCCGCCTCCGGATTTCACAAACTGCGCGACTCGGTCCGCCTCAGAAGCGGAGAACTCTTTCACGCCAGCGAGCATGAGGACATCATATCTGGTCAGATCCATTGATGACAGTTGCGGTAGTTGACTTACCTTGAATAACCCCGCTACGCTCGTGTCGCGGCCAAGAGTCAGGGCGAGTACGGGGAGCGACACATCCGGACCGCCGGCGCACAGGACGTTCACATTCTCCGGAACGTGCAGAACAAAATACCTGGTGTTGTCGATCTCGAGTGCATCGTCTTCGATCTGCAGATATCCCTTGATGACGCCTCTTCGCTTCGGGATCACTGTAAACGACGATGTTGTTGAACTGTGCGGTGGAATTTCTAACGATTGTTGGGAGACCCGTGCGCCATCCAAGTAAGCACTCAAGACAAAGTTCCTTAACGGTGACGGACTGAAATTATGTACGACAGCCCGCACGGCAATAGGTTTGTTCTGAGCGATGATTTGAGACGTAACTTCGACAGAAGAAATGCCGACATTGTTCCTGCCGGTTTCGGCGTTTTCTTTTCGCACGTCAACGAGAAACATCTTTGTCCTGTCGTCGAAGAGATCGACCGTATCCTGTGAACTTTCATTCACGAACTGCGTGGCTTGGGCATCAGTAATCAGGTAAATCTCCTGATTGAAGTTCCTCGAATTGGCCAGGATCTTTGCTGCGACTGCAAGGGCATCGCTGAATGAAGTTGTCGACTGCGACGGGGCGAGTTCTTCGAGAACGGCCTTCGCGCCCGCGGGAGAATGTGTGGGTGTGAAGTCTTTCTGGCGACGGACATCGGAGAGCTTGATAAGATATGCCTCGTCTCCATCCCTCAGCAGGTGTAAGAGGTCAAGCGCCGCATGCTTTGCCTGGGTGAACAGTGTCCCCTGTTCATCTCGCATTGACATGCTTGGCGAATCGTCAAGGAGAATAACAAGAGTTGTCTTTGCATGAGTCCCAAGTGCCCCGAGGCGTGTGCCATGGAGTGCGGGGCGCGCGAAAGCCATTACAACCGCAATGATGAGTAATGTCCGCAGGACCAGCAGCAGCCATTGCTTGATTCTCACACGGCGCATTCTTGTTTTCTGTAACTCCTTGAGGAACTGAAGGGTGCTGAATTCAATGATCTTAAGTTTTCGAAGATTAAGGAGGTGAATGATGATGGGGATGCTCGCCGCGGCCAGCCCGAACAGGAGGATTGGATTGAGAAACGTCATGAAATTCAGAAAGACGATAAGCCTGTAGAGTCCTGAAAAATGTTACAACAAAAAACAAATGGATGCAACAGCAACGATACTCTCCATTGTGCTGAAGGACATAACACGTTCTGCACATAAAGGGGTGGCATATGCGGTTTCTTGATTTTCCTAAACAAAACTCCACCTTGGTGGCAGCAATTCTCCCCATGGTGCGAGCATTTTGATCAAACGTTGGTATACTTCTGTCAGACTTCTCTTCGTACTTCTGTGTTGTGCGCCGGTTGTCGTCTTCTCTGAGTCCAAGATTACCATCAGACCTCAGCTTGATGAGTCGCTCTCATCGAGGCATAGTCTCTATCCCTACAAACCACAGCGACGGCCGAAGATAGCACTTGTTTTGAGCGGTGGCGGTGCGCGTGGCGTCGCACAGATCGGCGTCTTGAAAGTCCTCGAGCGTTACAACATTCCGATTGATTTTATTTCGGCCACGAGTCTTGGCGCCATCGTCGGGGGGCTTTATGCCTCGGGGTACACGACGGCAGAAATCGAGACTCTTGCGCTAAGCACGAACTGGGACGATGTCCTCTCATTGACGCAGGAGACCAGGAGAACGGATCTCGTCATTGATCAGAAACTTGCGGACGACTGGAGTTTTCTTGTTGTTCGATTTCGCGGTCTTGATCCGGTGATTCCAACTGCGGTTTCCAGCGGACAGCGTCTCACGGATTTCCTTAGTACGCAAACATTACAAGCCTTGTATCACCCCAATCCGAGCTTCGACGATCTGAAAACCCGCTTTCGGGCCGTGTCAACGGATTTGGTGTCGGGAAAGAGAATAATCCTTGACGACGGATCTCTTGCAGAGGCGCTGCGGGCCAGCGCAACGGTTCCTTTACTTTTCAATCCGGTGGAAAAAGATTCCATGCAGCTCATCGATGGTGGGTTGGTCTCGAACATACCGGTGGATGTTGCGCGCAATGCAGGATATGACATTGTAATTGCAGTAAACTCAACAAGCGGACTCCGGGGGGCGGATGAGCTTAAGGTTCCGTGGCAGACAGCGGATCAAATCATGGGGATCATGATGCAGCTTTCCAACGAGCAACAGCTTCGCAAGGCTGACATCGTAATCACTCCCGACATAGGGAAGCACCTCTCCTCGAATTTCCAGGGCCTCGACAGTCTCATCCACATAGGAGAGCAAGCCGCCGAACAGGAGATTGACAAAATACTCGATCTCTATCGTCGACAGCTTCGTGAGAAGGACCGCGATGCGCATGGATTCGAGAATGACACGTTCCACAATGTCACCATCGAAATCAAGGGGGATGGCATTCCTGATTCTTTGGTCAAGCAACTCGATCAGTGTCGGCGGGAGCGAACGATTACCACGGAACAGATCCGCAGCCACGTCAGAGACATCTATGGCACGGGCGATTTCAAGGAAGTGTATGTTGACATTCATCCCGACACTGACATTACGCGAGTAACATACCACGTGCAGTTGAACCCACGTCTGCAGAACGTCGAACTGACTGAATGCAAGCTGATTCCTGCAAGTGTTCTGCGAAGTGAGTTCCAGCCACTCCTGGGCCAGCCACTGAACCAGCGAACCTGTGATGAGGCAATGGAGCGTGTTCTCCGCCTGTACAGAGCGCGTGGATACTCGCTTGCCCGCTTTTCTTCACATTCGTTCGATGAGGAGAGTGGGACGCTTCAGATTGAGATAAACGAAGGAGTGATCGATAAGATCGTAGTGAAGGGGAGCGTGCGGGCAACGGAAGAGTTTGTGTTGCGTGAGTTCCCGATCGAACTTGGTGAGGTGTTCCAGATAGATAAGGCGAAACAGGGGCTCACCAATATCAGCAGTACTCGACTGTTCGAATACGTCTACCTTGAAGTTTCGTATATGGGCGGACGACCGATGCTCACTATCAGATTGAACGAGCTTCCCTCGCAGCTTGTTCGCTTCGGCTTGCGTGCCGATAATGAAAGAAATCTGCAGGGGACGGTCGATATACGGGATGAAAATTTTCAAGGCAGCGGTGCCGAACTTGGACTGACCGCCTCGGGTGGAAGCCGCAACGCGCATTTCAACGTCGAATACAAATCGCACCGCGTCTTCAGCCAATTCTTCACTTTTAATATCAGCGCTTTCTATTCGAGCTTCGATAGCTATGTGTATGTCGATGATCCGCATGCGGGAAAGAACCGCTGGGCACGGCAACGGGTCGGTGAATATTCCGATATCCGGTATGGGGGAAGCATTGTTCTCGGCAGCAGACTTGAACAGCTTGGCAATACTACTATAGAATTCACTCTTCAAAATGTTCGCATCAAGAATCTTGAGAATGCCGCGTCATTCGTTGAACGTTACCGACTGGCGCTTCTGCGATTGGGAACGATCATCGATAGCAAGAACCAATATCCTTTTCCTACCACGGGCGTGGGCATGAAGCTCTCGTATGAGTTTGCCCTCAAAATGTTTGCGAGCCAGATCGGTTACAACGCACTGAGAGTGATGTACGAGGGATACACGACGTGGGGAGGCATGCACACGCTTCACCCCAAAGTAACATTTGGATTTGCAGATCGAACGATGCCTCTGGCCCAACAGTTCAGGCTTGGGGGACGGGAATCGCTCTTTGGCGTTCGCGAGGACGACCGGCGAGGTCGCCAGTTACTCGCCTTTAACCTGGAGTACCGTTACCATCTTCCTGTGCGGGTGGTGTTCGATACATACATGAGTGTACGGTATGATCTTGGGTTTATTTCTGAAATCCCGGAGCAGATCAAGTTCACCGCATTCCGTCACGGCATCGGGGCTGAATTGGCGCTCGATTCGCCGATTGGTCCGGCCATCGTAGGACTAGGGAAAGGGTTCTTTTTGGGTCGAGACCTTCCGGACAACCCAATCCAGCATGGCCCCCTGCTGTTCTATTTTATGGTCGGCTACGAGTTATGAGAACGTGATGGTGTGAAAAAATGACGAGACAATTCGTCACGAACACGTGGACGAATTCTATTGACAATGTGGCAAATCTTCCTTAAGTATGTTCTGTGCTCAGGATCGTCCCCGCCGTTCTGCGTTTCGTCTGTTAAGGGCAATAGATCCCTCCGTTCATTAGTTGAATCAAACATGAAATCAACACTGAAAAATCCGTGGGGTGTGCTATTCATGATCCTCTGCCTGGGGTCGCTGTCAGCACTTGGGCAGAAGAGCGTAAGCACCAACATTCGACTCGAGGAGCTCGACGGAACCGTCACGAATCTGTCTGACTATCTTCGCATTGGTCCGGTGTATCTCAATTTCTGGGCGTTGTGGTGCGAACCGTGCAAGCAAGAACTCCGGGCGCTGAAGTCCTTTGCGAGGGAAAACGAGAACGAGCCGTTCACGATTCTGGCGGTCAATCAGGACAGCCCAAAGAGTCTGGCGAAGGTGAAAGCGTATGTGAGGTCGCAGAGCTATCCCTTCACCGTCGTTCTCGATCCTAACACACAAGTCTTCCAGAGCTTCAACGGACAGAATCTTCCGTTCTCTGTTTTGTTGGACAAGGCTGGCAATGTAGTCTCAACGCGGACGGGATACTTTCCCGGTGATGAGAAGGAAATAAAGAAAGAAATACTCAAGTTGGTAACCAGGTAAAGGGAGTCAGGCTTGCGTCGCAGGTTTTTCTTGCTGTTGCTGATTCCGACTTCCCTTCTCGCACAAGACAAAGTCAACGTTTCAGTCAGCAATTATCTTCGTTACGGTACCGGTGTCGACGGGTTCCTCTCACAAAAGAGAGATTATGTGGAGAACCTCACAGATTCAAGGATAGCATTGTACGATTTCCTTGTTGGATTTCGGTTGCTCCATGATGCTCCACCGGAGTATGGGCTTGAATTCACCGGGGTTCAAAAGAGGTATCTGGAGTTCAAGAAGGACGACCTGTATATTCGAGCAGGCGACTCGTATTCACTTTTCGGAAGGGGTCTTGCGCTAAACCTATTTGAGAACCGTCCCCTCGCGTACGATACAGGCGTGGACG
The DNA here is from genome assembly GCA_016209805.1 of Ignavibacteriota bacterium. Lineage (GTDB taxonomy): Bacteria > Bacteroidota > Ignavibacteria > UBA10030 > UBA6906 > JACQVJ01. The sequence goes on along the minus strand of JACQVJ010000056.1, from coordinate 3,813 downwards.
GCATAAAGATGGAATACAAAACCAGAATAATGAAGTTTGCCTTGACAGGAGGTACGATCAGGTACCGCGACGTTGTTGATCTCTCGAGATCGGAGAGATACGACATTCGGGGCGGATCGCTTGAGCTGGCGCCATATTCATCCTTTTCGTTCGGTGCCAACTTTGTCTCCGGCAAGTTCAGAATACTCGATACGTTTCCAGATCAGCATGCGCAGTTCGACGTGCCGGAGTTCTTCGGTCGCGTGCAGGTTGGTGAGGTAGATATGTTTGCTTCATATGCCGAGAAACGCACAACGGTTTTCACGCCCGATCCTATCTTTGGTGCCCGACCCACACATCGTGGATCAGGCTTCTATGCATCAATCGGATTCACACAGGAATCGTTCGGCGTTACGATCGACTACAAGGATTACAGATTCGGAATTGCTGATCCGTATGACAGGGTCAATCCGAATCGCGCCACCAAGGCCTATGCTTTCCAGAACATGCCGATCGTCCATAAGGAACACGGTTTCACATTGCTCTCACGCTATCCACACATCATCGATTTCAATGATGAGGTGGGATATCAGATTGAGATTAACTATACGATCTTTGATCACCTGACGGGGATTATCAATGCGTCCGGTGCAAGTCGGCATTACACATTTTCCCCGACCGGCGATACTAACCAGATTTTCCAACCGACTTTTGCCTCTGCTCCGAGGAAGAGCTCGTTTCTTCCAGACTTCTCATCGAAGTACTCTCCTTTCTGGGAAGTGTATGCGGAGTGGCAGTATTTCTTCGAGGTGGATGGGACAGATTACGTGTTGGTCGGTTTCAACCGTCGCTCGGATGTAACTGCCGATGAAGTTCTGTACACGTCCAGCGGTCCGAAGATCGCGGCGACGAGTTCGATAGGAGTTCCCCTGGCGTTACAATATACGCTTCCTGCTGGGTGGGTTGTGAAATTCGTAGCTGAACGACAGTGGATGCACGAAGAGAAGAACCCGTCGCAAACCAAGTTCTTCAATCAACTTCTCGCGCTTAGCATTCTCAGGTCTCCCGACTATTCCGTGACATTGCGGTATGAGTTTACATCCGACAAAGCGACGGTTGATGGGAGAAAGGACTGGACCGCGCTTGATATCGGCTTCAGATTAAGTAAGAGTCATAACATAACTTTAACTGCAGGTGGCGACCGCGGAGGCCAAATCTGTGCAAACGGAGTCTGCCGGGTTGTGAACCCGTTCCTGGGTTTCCGCGCAAGTATCTTGAGTTATTTATAGGTCACCACGTCTACAGAGGTATCCACATCAACTTACCATGGAGGTAGCTATGAAGAGACCGCTCATTCTTGTGGCGAGCCTGGTCGTTTTCAGTGCTCTTCTAATTCAATCCGCGTCGAGCGGACCACGCAAGGTACTGGCCGAGATGTTTACCAGCACGACGTGCGAGCCGTGCTACGCTGCGGATAATTTCTATTTCAACCAGTGGCTTCCGAACTATGGTGGGGCCGATCAGATCGTGACGATTGCGTATCATGTGTGGTGGCCGCCGCCGGGAAACGATCCGATGTATCTCGCAAACCCTGCACCTGTTCAGACAAGGAACAGCTACTACGGCAATAATGCTGCTCCCAATATGCGGATCGACGGCTTTATCAACGGCGGCGCTGGATACAACACATGGCCGGGCGCAATCGAGCCGCGCTTTCTCGATCCAAGTCCCATTACCATCACTCTCTCCGGAACTCGGGACGGCAATACGTTGAACATGAACGCGGCGATTCGTGGTGATTCCCCGTTGAATTCTTCCACTTGGAGTTTGCATTGGGTTGTTTTGGAAGACGATATATATGCTCCCCAGTGGAACGGGACGGCATATGTTCCATTCACACATCACTGGGTGCACCGCGGGATGTATCCAGACGCGAATGGATCCCCGATTACACTCTCGCAAGGCCAAACGGTGGATATGCCAATGACGATTACGATGGGAACGGCATGGGTTCCAGATCATTGTAGGGTGGTCGTCTTCGTTCAAAACAACACCGACAAGAAGGTTCAAAACGCCGAGGTGATCAGGGTGGATGGGTTAACGGGTGTTGGCGAGGAGGGTTTCCCTGCGACGTATTCACTATCGCAGAACTACCCGAATCCTTTCAATCCGTCGACGAGCTTCCGGTATGATCTCAGCGAGCGCTCGGTTGTGACGTTGAAGGTGTTCAACCTGCTCGGACAGGAAGTGCGTACACTGACTTCGGGCGAAAAGGCTGCCGGTTCGTACCAAGTGGAATGGAATGGCAGGGCAGACGACGGTTCCGAGGTTCCGAGTGGCGTGTATCTGTACCAGTTGAATGCGGGGAAATTCCGCGAGACGAGGAAAATGATGCTCTTGCGATGAGTGCCGACTGGCATCGACAACACAAAGGCGCTCGAGGTCTCCCCGAGTGCCTTTTCTTATCCAGTCTCGTGCAGAGCAAGTGAGTGAGAATCCCGCTAAGTCCACGGGTATGTATCGTGAGCAACAAAGTTCCGGCCCGCGGTTTTCTTACAATCTACTGCAATATAGTTCTTTGATCCTCTTAGATCGCTGCACAAATGAGCATGACTTCACGGTGGAGTACCGTAGTTGCTGCCGTTCTGGTTGGATTTGTGATCGGAGTGTATGTCGCTGACTCCAGGAAGATTCCTTTTCCTCGAAAGTATCACAAGTGGACGATTGGAATCTACACCGGGAGTTCTCCTCTTGATCTCACATCTCCTCCAGGGATTACCAATCCGATTCTCACGCCAAAACACGTTACGGATGCGGACGCCGTATTCGTGGCCGACCCCTTCATAGTGAAGGAAAAGTCACAATGGCATATGTTCTTTGAGGTCTTCAACGCGAAGTCCAGGCAGGGCGATATTGCGTACGCATCGAGTACCGACGGTTTGCATTGGACGTATCAACGCATCGTTCTTGATGAGCCATATCATCTCTCGTACCCCTACGTTTTCAAATGGGATAATCGGTGGTACATGATTCCTGAGAGTCATGAGGCTCACTCAATACGGTTGTACGAAGCTGATCGATTCCCTACCAGTTGGCGGTTGGTCGGCACCATGCTGCACGGCGACTTTGTCGATAACACGCTTCTCCGATACAATGACAAATGGTGGTTCTTCACTTCCTACAGGAAAGTGGACGATGGACTGTACATATTCCATGCGGACAGTCTGCTGGGGCCGTGGGTAGCGCATTCGATGAATCCGATCGCAAAACCGAAAGCGAAGTTTTCCAGGTCTGGTGGCAGGACAATTATCCACGATGGTAAGATCATCAGGTTCGCGCAGGATGGTGCACACTCCTATGGGCATCGATTGTGGGCTTTCGAAGTTACGGAATTGACAGCAACAACTTTTTCGGAAAGGCTGGCCGCCGACAAACCAGTGTTGGAAGCGGACGGTGACGGTTGGAATGGGGAAGGGATGCATCATGTTGACCCAATCAGGATCGGCGATAATCAGTGGGTTGCAAGCGTCGACGGCAGAGGGGTTCATTGGAGGTTGTGGCCAGACTGACCGTCTTCGTATATCGGCAGCGTGCAATTTGTAAAGTGAATCGTGGAATTGTTTTGATGCAGAAGAGCTTTCGGCCATCTGTAATGATCAAGCGTTCTCCGTGTTAACGTAACCCTGCGAATCGAACGATCACAAGACCGACGCGAGAGATTCGTCCCCCTGGTCACGAGTTACGAGTTTTGACGCTAACCTGAGGTCAGACCTTTGCAGCACCGAGTGATGTGAGCCAACGGTGGCCCGGTCGAACATTGTCTCCTGTCACCTC
>JACQVJ010000049.1 GCA_016209805.1 Ignavibacteriota bacterium | reverse complement strand
TTTCAATTTGGTTGAGTGCGTTGAAAACGAATCCATGCAGGAGATGAACGTCGCCGGCATCTACGAGCTTCTCAAGATACCGTACACAGGCGCCAGCTCGATCACGCTCGGAACCGCTCTGAACAAACCCCGCGTCAAAGAGATCCTCGGCTTCCATGGCATACGGACACCGAACTTTCAGGTCTTCCACGCCAGCGATAGGATTGTGTTGAAGGAAGGCCTTGACTTCCCCTTGATCGTGAAGCCCTCGCGCGAAGATGCAAGTGTTGGGATCGATGACAGGTCCGTGGTATACAATCTGATCGAGCTCCGGAGGCGCGTGCGGTACATCTTTCAGGAGTTCGAACAACCCGCCCTTGTCGAGCAGTACATCGACGGACGGGAGTTCAACGTTGGCATTCTTGGGAACAAGAAACCTGTTGTCCTTCCGATCTCCGAGATCGACTTCTCAGGCCTGACGGACGACATGCACAAGATTGTCAGTTACGATGCAAAGTGGATGCACGGTACCATTGCGTATGATGGAACGAAAGGAGTCTGTCCGGCAAAGATACCCTCCGAACAGGAATCGATGCTGAAAGATATAGCTTTACAATGCTACCGGATCATCGGATGCAGAGATTACGCGCGAGTGGACTTCCGTCTGACTACGGATGGAGTTCCATATGTGCTTGAGGTGAATCCGAATCCCGACATCTCGGACGATGCCGGGTTTGCCCGCTCGGCCCGGGTACACGGTTTAGCGTTCCATCAGATCGTCGGAAAGATTGTTGAGATAGCACTTGAGCGATGTCAACAGTAATTCGTCCCCTTCGGGACGAAGACAAAGAGCCCATCCGTCAGCTGCTTGTCGAAACGGACGTGTTCACAGAAGAGGAAGTTGGAATTGCGCTGGAGCTGATCGGCATCGTTCTCGATAAACCGGAGCAACAAGATTACATCATCAATGTGTACGAAGAAGGGGGGAGCGTTCTGGGTTATTATTGTATAGGTCCAACACCTGCCACGCTGGGGACATTTGACCTTTACTGGATCGCAGTGAAGCCCTCGGCGCAGGGGAGAGGTGTCGGTCGGGCTCTTGATCTGCACGCAGAACAGTTGGTTCGTTCAAAGAACGGCCGTTTGATGGTTGCTGAAACTTCCTCCCAACCACGCTACGAAAAGACGCGAAGGTTTTATGTAACGCACGGGTACTCCGAGCTCTCACGGATTCGGGATTACTATAGAGTCGGAGATGACCTCGTCGTGTACGGCAAATACCTATCACAATCGGAGGAGTAAAGGGACGTATGGAACTCTGGCAAGAGATGTTGCGACAGAGTGTGGACAGTGGAAAGGATCTGGTGGAGCGCTTCGACTTCGATCCTGAGTTAGCAGAGCGGCTGAACAAGCTGTTTCATATCCGGATTAACCCCTACTACTTGAGCTTAATTCGTTATCCCAACGATCCCATTTGGCTGCAGTGCATTCCAAATGGGAAAGAGCTTGACGAAGACGGCCTTCCGGAAGATCCCCTTGCAGAAGACTCGCACAGTCCCGTGCCGAGCATCGTCCATCGCTACCCAGACCGGGTCCTGTTTCTCACAACCAGTCAATGTTCGATGTACTGCCGCTTCTGCACACGCAAGCGAAAAGTAGGGGACTCGACAAAAATCAACATGAAGTACATTCAGGACGGGATTGATTACATCGCCGCGCACTCCGAGGTACGTGATGTTATTCTCTCCGGCGGCGACCCGCTGATGCTGACCGACTTCATGCTCGAAAAGATTGTTTCAGGTTTGCGAGCTATACCGCACGTCGAGATCATCCGCCTCGGCACAAAGATGCCGTGTGTTTTACCGCAGCGAATTACCCCGAAGCTCTGCAAGATGTTGCGCAAGTACCATCCCATCTACGTCAACACACACTTCAATCACCCGTGGGAGTGTACGCCGGAAGCCAAGAAGGCATGTGAGATGCTTGCCGATGCGGGTATCCCGGTTGGTAACCAAGCGGTGTTGATGAAAGGGGTGAACGACAACCCCGATGTGATGCTTGAGCTCGTCAGGAAGCTTCTCACCATGCGCGTCCGCCCGTACTATCTCTACCAGGCCGATATCACCAAGGGAGCCAATCACTTCCGCACGCCGGTCAGCGTGGGGCTCGATATCATGGACAAGCTGAGGGGCCATACCTCAGGACTTGCAATTCCGCATTTCGTGATTGATGCACCCGGCGGCGGAGGGAAGATTCCTCTTCTTCCTCAATATGTTATTGGAAAGAATGGAAGCCAGATCATCCTGCGCAATTACAAGTACGACATATATACATATCCGGACGTTGAGGAAGAGGTGGCGGCTCCGACAAGAACGGTCGAAAGGAAGTACACGCGAAAGAAATCGCGCCCCGCCAAAGTGTACGAGCCCGATAAAGTACAGGTGTGATGCTTTTAGAATGCGAAAGCAAACGAAGCCCGTTGAGCGATCGGCGGGCTTCTTGTTTCAGAAAAATGTGGACAGATAAGAATATCTGGTCGACCAGTTGTAGAAGCGACTTAAGAATCACTGGTAGGTCATACATTCCTGTCTGGCCGCCATGGGTCAAACCAGAAGTTTGGACATCAGCGGACAAACAAGAATGTCCATCCCACCATTTGCATGTTCTATGAAAGTCTACTTCAACTGTCCCGAAAACATTTCGAGAAGCTTGTCAATCGGGAAGGGCTTCTGGAGCAGCAGGTCGCATTCGGAGGTGCAGGCGGCTT
>JACQVJ010000054.1 GCA_016209805.1 Ignavibacteriota bacterium | reverse complement strand
GGGGTTTTTCAACACCCTGCTAAGATATGATGTGAGAAGGAGACAAGCAAACCGCAACTGGACGCAGCGAAGCCGCCTGGCCGGCGGCACGACCTATCGGCCTCAGGCTGAGTTACTTTTCTCTCAAAAGTGTCAGACCCTGAATCCCGGACGCGGGAGGCTATTCAAGCATGTCGGGGCTGCTCAACAAAATCATCAAGAAAGACCTGGGTATTTCGCGCAAGGATTTCCTCTCAAAGGTTTGAGACACCCGCCGTTCACCCTTGCCACCTTCTGCATTTGACAGAATCATTCGATCGTGAACGTCTGTTCTTCGCCGCCCCTATGACTCTGAAGGCTTGACCTTCTCCCCCACGTACTCTACATTGTCACGTGCAAATCGGAATCACATTCACCTCATCTCTTCTCACACACACTCCACAGCTCGTGCCATGAAACCCATTTTCGTTCGTGTAGTTCTCTTCGATCCGACAACCGATGAAGAATTCCCGATCTTCGACGGCATTGAAGTCGAAGTCGCCCGCCTGCTTGCATACAATCCTGTGGTGGGGTTCGACATACTCCGACTGATGCCCGATCCCGACAATAAAATTTTCCAGGTCGATGCAAAGCGATACAAGACGAGCAGGGCGCATTACTTCCGTGTCGGGTTTGCAAAACGGAACTTCTCCAAGACGCTCGGGCGCCTCCTCGCGCCGAACGAAGTCATGGCAGAAGCGGGGCCGATCTATTCGCCTTCCAGACTTCCGTACTGGGACTCCGGGTGGGACGACAATTACGAGACGAATGAGTTCTTCGATGGCGATGATGCGACGTTCAATTCTTCGCCGGTGAACCCGCAGACGATCCGTATTCCGATGCGAAAGCTTTACATTATTGGACACCGCGGCGCACCACATTTCTTTCCGGAGAATACGATGGCATCATTCCGAAAAGCTCTGGAGCTTGGGGCCAACGCACTGGAATTCGATCTTTGCCTCACAAAGGACAAACAGATCGCGGTCTTTCATGACCCGGAGCCGGTGCGGCATCCGTCAAACCTCGACCGGACTGCTTTCGAGAGCCTGCCGTACGAGCTTGTCTCGCCGGAGTTCAGTCGCGATGGTCGCTACGGGTTCATCAAACAAATGCGCAACGGGGAGTACGAGGATGTGGATAAGGTGCACTTGAGATCAGAAACCGATTTCGACATCGACCGATTGACACTGAAGCAGGTCCGGCAATATTACAAGTATCATCACGTCCAGGGAACGGAACATGAGATCCCTGAGCTTGAAGGGCTTCTCGCGTTCGCACACAATGAGGTGTCCAGGCTGCACCTCCTCTTCTTTGACGTGAAGAACCCGGACTGGGACGAAGAGACAGACCGAAAGAGGTTTGTTGCCTATGGGAGACTCCTCGGTGAGAAGATGCAGATGTTTTCGCCGCTTCCGGAAAGGCTGATTGTGACCAATGCGAGCGAGGAAGTGTTGACTCTTCTGAAGGAAGGGATCAAAGAATCCGGCGAAACGCGGTGCGAGTTCGCGTACGATGCACAGGGAGGGATCGGCCCCATTATAGGAGTGAAGGAAGACCCGCTGAGCATAGCCCGGATGATGGGAAACTCGGTCGTTTCGATCGGCCGCTTGCTCCGTCCGGGCAACCTTGGAGAAATCTCAGATGCAACCAGGGATCGGGACTACAATACGAAGAGTGAGATCTCAACGGTGATCCACTGGACACTCAACGAGCCTTCACAGATATACGTCTCGCTTACCGCGGGAGTCAACGGCATCGTGACGGACAAGCCTGACGAGATGGTGAAACTGCTCGAAAAGCTGAAGGTCGTTGCCAGCGGAGTAAGGCGGATCGTCATCGCCTGATGAAGCCGTTGGTACAAACCCCAACGCCAAGTTGATGCTATTGAATCTGCCGTTGGAACGGCAAGTTCATTTTGTTATCTTTGGTAAAGCTAACCATAGATGCGAGCCAAAACTCTTTAATGAGCGAAATACTAGAGATATTCCCCAGCGAACGTGCGAAACTGTACGAGAAATTCGTAGACAAACTGCAAACCGCCTCTAACCTCAACCGCCAGCTTGTAAGTTTCCAAGCGAACAAGGAGGAGCCAGTATACCGTTGGTTCAAGTATAAGGAAGGCTTTTCCTCCAACCTTGTGACTTACTTTCTTACCAAATACTCAAAAAAGCCCGGGAAGGTCTTGGATCCATTCGCCGGCATCGGCACAACGTTGTTCGCAGGGCAGGCGTTGGGTTGGGAAACACACGGGATTGAGCTTCTGCCAGTTGGCGTTTTTGTCATGAAGACTCGTCAGGCATTGCGCAGGATCGATTTGAACGACCTGCAAGCAAGTGTCAGAATCCTATGGTCAGAGTTGGAGAAGGTTGAGGACCATATAAATCACTTCTCTCACATAACCATTACGAGAGACGCTTTCCCTGATGGTACAGAAACAGCACTCAATAGATTCCTGACGTATTGCAACACGATACGGAACAAAGACATTCGAAGCGTATTCAGGTTCGCCGCGTTCTCAATACTTGAAGAAGTAAGCTACACAAGGAAAGATGGGCAGTACCTGAGGTGGGATTATCGTTCCAAGAGAGAGTTGGCGGGAAAGCCATTCAACAAGGGAAGGATACAGACATTTGAACGGGCTTTGAAACTCAAATTCTCTCAATTGCTTGCCGATCTTTCGCCTCAAAATGACTCTCTCTTTAATTTTGGTGAAAACGCTCAGCACAATCAACACCCCATAACCATCATCCAAGGTTCCTGCCTTGAGGAACTACCAAAGCTCCGAGACGCTTCCTTCGACTTCATAGTCACATCCCCTCCCTACTGCAATCGCTATGACTACACAAGGACCTACGCCCTGGAACTAGTATACCTCGGCTGCGATTCTGAGAAAGTCCGAAACCTGCGTCAAGAACTTTTATCTTGTACTGTTGAGAACAAAGAAAAGATCAACTATCTCAAGCAGTTGTACGCGTCCATTGGGAGAAGAGCCGCCTTTGATTTGGTGCTCAGCACTTACAGTTCATCAACCGCGATGAAAGAAGTAAACTCCGTTCTTGACGAACTGAACAGACTTGATAAGCTCAATAACAATAACATCCCACGGATGGTGAGAAACTACTTCTTGGAGTTGTGTTTCACTATCTCTGAAATGGCCAGGGTTATAAAAGGCGGCGGCTACTGTGTTATGGTGAATGACAACGTTCGGTACGGCGGAGAAGAGATTCCCGTTGACCTCATTCTTTCCGAGTTTGCAGAAGAGTTCGGATTCAACGTCCAAAAGATTTTTGTGTTACCAAAAGGGAAAGGGAACAGTAGCCAACAGATGGGCAATTACGGACGAACTGAAATCCGGAAGTGCGTGTACATGTGGCAAAAACAATGAGGGATAGCACGCCAATTAGAT
>JACQVJ010000048.1 GCA_016209805.1 Ignavibacteriota bacterium | reverse complement strand
AGGATTATCAGGTGCCTGAGTTTTACAATGGGATGAAGGTGCCGTACTGATGAACGGAATCGATACACTTGATTACAAGACAACGGAACGCCCGGTAACCATTCCCGGATTCGGGCGTCCGCTAAAGCAGAACGAGATGGTCGTGAACATGGGGCCGCAGCATCCATCCACGCACGGTGTGTTGCGCCTTGAGCTTATTGTGGATGGCGAAATCGTCGTCGATATGGTACCGCACATTGGCTATCTGCATCGCTGCTTCGAGAAGCATGCCGAGAATATGGTAAACTACCAGCAGGTGATTCCATATTGCGACCGGATGGACTATGTTGCCTCGATGAACAACGACTTTGGCTACGCAGTCGCATGCGAGAAGATGCTGAATATAAAAGTGCCGGAGCGAGTAGAGTATATTCGCGTGATCATGGCCGAGTTGCAGCGGATCGCAAGTCACCTACTTGCCATCGGGACATACGGACTCGACATCGGCGCGTTCACCCCGTTCCTCTATTGTTTCCGCGACCGCGAGCGCATCCTCGATGTCTTCGAACAGACGTGCGGTGCACGACTTCTTTACAATTACATCTGGATTGGGGGACTCTCGCACGATGTCCCATCCAATTTCCAGGACAAGGTGCGGGATTTCTGCAAGTACTTCCGTCCGAACATCAAAGAACTGAACGACCTTCTTTCCTACAACAAGATTTTTATTGAGCGCACGGCAAACGTTGGTGTGCTGCCGGCAGATGTCGCCATCAACTACGCGTGTAGCGGTCCAGTGTTGCGCGGCTCGGGGGTGAAGTGGGACCTGAGGAAGAATGATCCATACTCGATCTACGACAGATTCGATTTTGAGATACCGACCGGTGAAGGGAAGATGGGCACGGTGGGCGATTGCTGGGATCGGTACATGGTGCGCGTGCACGAGATGGAGCAGTGTCTGAATATCATCGAACAGGCAGTGGACAAGATTCCGCCGGGCGATGTTCAGTCCGCCGTGCCGAAGCGCATCCGCCCAGATGCGTCTGAAGTCTATGTGCGGACGGAGAACCCGAAAGGAGAATTGGGGTATTACATCATTGCCGATGGGACAACGAGTCCTTTCCGCGTGAAGGTGAAGGGTCCTTGCTTTGTGAATCTCTCCGCTCTTCCGGCGATGTGCCGGGGCGCGATGATCGCCGATGTGATCGCGATCCTCGGCAGTATTGATATTGTGTTGGGAGAGGTGGATAGATAGTCTTGCGCCATGTAAAGATCGGCGGACATTCAGTGTGGGAGGATATATGAACAAAGAATTAAGCACAGACGAGTTACTTGCACGGATTACCGTCAATCCTAAGCTCATGCTTGGAAAGCCGACAATCCGAGGCTTTCGCATGACGGTGGAACATATTCTTGAAGCCCTTGCAGGCGGCATGAGCCAGTCAGAAATCCTCGAAGAGTTCCCTTTCCTCGAAGTGGAGGATATCCAGGCCGCTTTGTTATACGCCAGGAGTTTGGTGCAGGAGGAGCGGATTATTGAACTGAACCGGTAACCGATATTGTAGAAATCATTGAAATTCCTTGTCGATGTTTGTGCCGGAGACGGCATCGCCACAGCAATACGCGAATTGGGGCACGACGTTAAGTCAATGATCGCCATTGATCCGAAGATGCTGGATGGTGATGTCCTCACTTTGGCGAACAATGAGGATCGCATTTTGGTTACAACTGACAAGGATTTTGGAGAACTTGTGTACAGGGCGGGTCAAGCCCACAGCGGTGTACTTTTGTTGCGCCTACAGAACGCCCGTCGGGAGGAAAAAGCGAAAGTCGCACAGGCGATTGTAAAAACCCACAGTGAGTTGCTTCGTCGCAACTTTTGCGTCTTCCATAGGGGAAGGCTCAGAATCAAGACCAGTGTTAACGAATAATTAGATGAAGGAACTCCTTCTCGAAATATTGCAGAACGAAATCCTTATCTACGCTCTGATGGCGTTCGTGCCGCTCCTCTGGATCGTACCGTTTGCACTCTTTGCAGTTTGGCTTGAGAGAAAAGTCTCCGCCCATATGCAGGACCGTCTCGGCCCGATGCGTGTCGGTGGATGGCACGGCTGGGCACAGACGATTGCGGATATCCTGAAGCTCATTCAAAAGGAAGATATCATACCCACGGCGGCGGACAAGAAGCTGTTCATGCTCGCGCCGTACGTGGTGTTCATCGGTTCGTATGCAGCGTTCGCGGCCATACCTTTCAGCGCTGCATACATTGGGGCTGAGATCAATATCGGGCTGTTTTATGTTCTCTCCATCTCATCGCTTGTTGTCATCGGCCTGTTGATGGCAGGATGGGCATCGAACAACAAGTGGTCGCTCTTCGGTGCGATGCGCTCCGCAGCCCAGATTGTAAGCTATGAGATTCCTGTGGCGCTTTCTTTGCTCGCGGTGATCATGATCGTCGGATCATTCGATTTGCAGGAGATCAACCGTGCGCAGTCCGGCTCGATACTTAACTGGTTCGTGTTTCAGAAATTCCCGCTTCTGTTCATTGCGGCGTTCATCTACTTCGTTGCTTCGCTTGCAGAAGTGAACCGGACGCCATTCGATATTCCTGAAGCGGAATCGGAGCTGGTTGCCGGCTACCACACAGAGTTCGGTGGGATGAAGTTTGCGCTTTTCTTCCTGGCCGAGTATGCAAACATGTTCGCAGTCTCAGCGATAGCTGCGACGATGTTCTTCGGCGGTTGGAACAGTCCGTTCGGCGACTTCATGTCGGGACCGCTATGGGGTGCGTTCTGGTTTCTGAGTAAAGGGATGGCGTTTATCTTCGTTCAGATGTGGTTGCGGTGGACGCTGCCACGACTGAGGGTTGACCAGCTGATGTATGTGGGGTGGAAGGTGTTGATTCCGTTTTCGTTTGTGGTCGTGTTAGGTGTGGGTGTCTGGGTAATGATCATTCGATGAGGTCTGACTGTGGGCAGGATTACAAGCTATGTGACAGTTGAAAACCTGGTCGATCCGTCAAAGAAAATTCAGTTTGATGGATTTGTTGACACCGGGGCATCAATGATGGTCCTACCGGCGGCATGGCGTGAACGATTAGGCAAGCTTGAATCAGTTCAGACCGTCGATCCTGAACTTGCGAATCAGAAGCGTGTCACAGGCGAGATATGCGGGCCGGTGAGAATCCGATTGGAAGGTTTTCGCCCGGTCTTCACTGAGGTGGTTTTCCTCGATATGAAACCCGAGAACGGAACGTATGAACCCCTCATAGGTTATACCGTGCTTGAGCTTTCCATGGCAGCGGTTGACATGGTTGGTCACCGGTTGGTCCATACAAAGAAGATGGATCTCAAACGTTTAACAGCGGGAGTGTGAATGGGGCGGTACTTCAAGAACATTTGGGACGGAATCGTCACTGTCCTCATCGGGATGAAGGTCACGTGGCGGCATCTCTTCACTCCGGCGGTGACGATCCAGTATCCTACAGTGAAGCTGAAGCTCCCCGAAAGAGCACGCAACCGGTTGTACGTAAATATGGACGACTGCATCGGATGCGATCAGTGTTCCATGGCGTGTCCGGTCGATTGCATCACGATTGAAACGATCAAGTCGACGCCTGATGTCGATCTGGGCCTTACATCGGTCGGCACAAAGAAGCGGCTGTACGTTCCCCGCTTCGACATCGACATTGCCAAGTGCTGTTATTGTGGTCTGTGTGTTCCTCCGTGCCCGACGGAATGCATCAAGATGACCGACGTGTTTGAGTTCTCCGAATATGAGAGATCGAACCTGATCTACAACTTTGCCACGATGACTACGGCAGAGATCGATGAGGCCAAAGCAAAACTCGCAGCGCCTGAGAAAGAGCAGGCGGAAAAGAAGGCGGCACCCAAGCCTGGGGCGCCCGCTGCGGCGAAACCTGCCGGACAGGCAACTCCAGCACAGAAACCAGGCGAAAAGGCGTAGCGCCGTATGGAATTATTCAACCTGGTCTTCTTTGTTTTTTCCCTCATAACAATTGTCTCAGCATTCATAGTTGTTTTCTCACGAAACGTTGTCTACTCCGCGTTCTCACTTCTGTTCACTTTTTTTGGTGTTGCCGGGCTTTATGT
>JACQVJ010000051.1 GCA_016209805.1 Ignavibacteriota bacterium | reverse complement strand
GGACAACTTCACCTGCGGCGAACACAAGAATAATGGCCGTGACGAGTTTTGCGATGGTTCTCATCGGATGATCAGAACAAGAGGTCAATCGCTCAAGAATCCGTTCAATCTTGTGAAGGTGGAGTGGATGGGAAGCACGAGGTTTTTTCGTTCTGACAGGGTAAGTTTGTAGAAGTCATTCACATTGCGATAATTCACTTGCAGTATGTAAGAACCGGGATTAAGACTGCTGAAAGCCACTCGTCCCGTAGCCTCACTGGCCGTCTGAAAGCACGGCGTTGGCCGGACCAGACCAAACATTCTGATCGTGACTGTGTCCCGGTTACGCACGGCGGTGGCTTTGATTCGATACCCTTCGCAGGGATATGTGGCCGTCGTGGTGATCTCTACAACGATACTCGAATCAACGACAGCAAGCTCCATCTTGAAACCGGTATCAAGATCTCCGTAGGATTGCGCTCTTGTTTGAAGATGGATGATGCCAACGAACATAAGAAGTGTCAGAGACCTTTCGACAATCATCTACTCTTCTTGCCGCTGTCTGACATCTTGATCCTGATCGCTTTATAATCAATCTCCCTTTTTTCGCTGAACGCTTTGATCCCTTCCTGAATTTCAAATGCAGAAGTGTGGACCGTAAGCCAATCGCGAAGGTGGCCTATTGTCATTGACCATGAGAAATCGCGCCAGAAGTTGAGTTGCTGTTTTGTGTACCGGGTGCATTCGGGGAGCTTGTTCACAAGCTTTTCCGCCATGACATCGACAGCCTTGTCGAGTTTTCTCCGTGGCACAACCTGGTTGACGAGCCCCCTCTCTAGCGCCTTCTTGATGGGGATCCTCTCATTGAGCAGAAGGATTTCCCTCGCCCGCCGGTCACCCACAATCAGAGGCAACCACTGTGTTGCACCCGCAGCCGCCACGCTCCCGCGAGAAGTCCCCGCATGACCGATGAAAATATCATCGGCGGCAACGGCAAGGTCGCACGACATCTGCAACTCATTGCCGCCACCGACCACCATGCCGTTGAGCCGCGCAATCGTCGGTTTGCCAATGTTGCGTAGTCGCTCGAATGTCTCCATGAAGACCCCCATCCATTTATAGAAGTCGTTGGGAGATTCAAGGAAATCTTCCTTCCACTCCTTCATATCTGCACCGGTGCAGAAGGCCTTATTCCCCGCGCCTGTCACGATAAGCACGGCAACATGATCGTCCCAGGCAGCGTCTTCGAATGCAGCGCTCAACTCTCGCAGCGTCTCGAGATTGAGCGCATTGTGCACCTTGGGTCGGTTGATGGCGATTGTTGCGCGCCAGTTACCTTTTGTGTAGAGGACGTTTTTGAAGTCGAACTCTCTTTTGCCTCCGTATTTTGAACCCATTACACGCTCGCGGCAGTGATTGATACCTGGTGAATTCCGGTGAGTCTCGCACTTTCCCATCTGGCTGGATGCAAAATTTTGCCAGCGGGTGAGATAGCCTCATATGGAGAGTGTGATCTCTCCAGTCAAACCATTATAGTAGAGGGTACAATGCTGAAGAACATCGCGACCTATCAAGGCAAGCAGTCCTTGAGCCGATAACGCAGCACCGATAGCGTTTGACGCTTCAATCGAAATTGGCAAGCCCACAACTTCGATTTGAATGGGATAGACGTTTTGAGGAGTAGAAGAATGAGATGCAGAAGCAACATTGGCAACGTTTACAACCGGCAACTGGAGTTGTTGGGCCGCCTGCTCATCGATACACGTAGAGGATGCACCAGTATCGATCAAGGCCATCCCAGAAATCGGCTTGGGCCATGTCCTGCCCTGTTGCAGGAGTTGAGTAGCAATGCTCTGAGCCAAACCAATCGTCACCTGAACAACGGGGGCGTGCTTTTGAAGGACAACACGAGGCGGAATTGAAACATCCTGCCCCTGCCTGTTCTTACCTTGGGCACTAAACTGAGTGTGTAGAATTGGCACGGAGAATCCCGAGGGTTAATGCCGGAAGGTACACGAGTTGCTCCGCCTCATCTACTTGCCGAACAAGAAACGACTCCGTTCCAAAACGCCGGGCACCCTCAGACAGGGCGGCTTGCAAAGTCTCGAAGGTTCCAATAAGTTCTTCGTCCTTGACAAGGACAAACTTTCCCGGGGAGTTCTCCATCCATTCCAATCGGTGCTGCTCAAAGAACTTGCGTTCCTTTTCCAGCATTGATCACCTCTTTGTTTGGTACGCGAGTCAAAGGGACTGACCAAAGATAGCGCAAAGAGCCTTAGGAGTCAATATTCAATCTGATAGCACAACTTCACAAAACAGCCGTCACCACGACGCTCGTTCGCCGACGAGCAGCGCCCAGGGCATCACCCAACCTTGTCTGTCTCCCCAAAAAACACCGTCACAACATCTGCAGCAAAGCTCATCAGGTCTTTCGCCACCGCTCTCCCTTCGGGCGAAGCCAATGCTGCATCCATTGCATCCTTGCTATCGAAGTACATCTCGGCCATCAGGTGAAACTTTGTCTCACCAATCGGCGCGCCGGTAATGCGAGTGATTTCCAATTTGCGGAGACCCGGATACCTCTTCACAAGAGGTGTGTGAACAGTGTTGTAGTGCTTGTCGAATGCTGCCGGATCTGACGACTTGCGGTAGAGCGCGATGAGTTTGGTCATTACAGCCTTGTAGATGTTGGGTTGAATGATTTCAGCGATGAGTCACGAAAAATATACCCAGAGAAGTGTGGAAATGCAAACGCCAGATTTATCGAGTCCTCATCTGCATCAGAGTCTTCGTGTATCGGTAATGGCGCCTACATGTGCTTGATTGTTCCTCCCCCTTGCCGTACATTATTATAGATTTTCTTTCAAACAGTTCATTCCTTTGTTCTCTTCACTGACATACTACTCGAACGAATACTAGGCTATGGATATTCAAGGTAAGACGGTTCTCGTTATCGGCGGATGGGGACTTGTTGGCTCTGCCATCTGTCGGAAGTTTATGGAGCAACGACCGTTGCGTATGGTTGTAACATCGCTTGTCAAAGAGGAAGCATACGAAGCCGTCGCGTCACTCCGCAGAGAGTTCCCGCACATGGGGAAGGATTTCTTTGTCCCCTGGTGGGGAAACATTTTTGTGCGTCACGAGCTGAAGGACTTGTCGCGTGAGGAGGTTCTTGGCAACGAGGACTTCCGGGCGATGTTCATCGACGACATCATCGATGAGCTGACCGAACCCGTGCTTCGCCGCTCAAGCCTGTACAAGTTGATGCACCAGTACAAACCGGACATTGTGGTCGACTGCGTCAACTCGGCAACCGCGATTGCATATCAGGATATTTTTCAGGTATCCCGGCAGGCGATCAAGGAGATTCAGCGTGCGCGCAGGGACAAGCTGGCCAGTCCGGGCAGGCTGATCGACGCAACGGAGCGCTTGCTCTGTACGCTTTACGTTCCTCAGCTCATTCGCCACGTTCAACTCATGTACCGGTCAATGACCAGCGCCGGAACGAGAATCTACATGAAGATCGGAACGAGTGGGACAGGAGGAATGGGATTGAACATCCCGTACACGCACAGTGAGGAGCGGCCTTCCCGAGTGCTTCTTTCAAAATCATCCGTAGCAGGGGCGCACACGCTGCTCCTCTTTCTGATGGGGCGAACTCCCGACGCGCCGATCACCAAAGAAATCAAGCCTGCCGCTGCGATTGCCTGGAAGCGGATTGCATACGACGAAGTCAAAAAACGTGGCAGACCGATTCCACTGGTCGATTGTCCTCCAGGCGAAGCGGTGAAACTGGATGGGACACTCAGTCTCAATGAGAAGGACGTCGGAATAGATACCGGCGATACGCTTCGCTCGGTGTTCATCGACACAGGTGAGAACGGCATTTTCTCACGAGGCGAGTTCGAAGCTATCTCTACTCCGGGACAGATGGAGTTCGTGACACCCGAGGAAATTGCAGAGTGTGCCGTATTTGAAATCAGGGCGGGAAACACCGGACACGACATCATCAACGCCCTCGATAATGCCACTCTCGCGCCGACGTACAGGGCCGGCTTCCTGTTCACCAACGCTATGACACAGATGAAAAAGCTGGAGAGGCAACACAAGGTGGACAGTGTTGCATTCGAGATGTTAGGGCCACCGCGACTCTCGAAACTCCTCTACGAGGCATACCTGTTGAAGCTCGCTTACTCTTCCATGACGAAAGTCGTGAACGCGAGACCACCTGCTATGACAAGGAGGCTGCATGGATTGATTCGCACCAACCGGAAACTCCGCTCGCAAATCATCTCCATAGGAATACCGATCCTGCTCCCTGATGGGAAATCGATGTTGCGTGGCAGTGAAATCAAAATCCCTCCCTACCGCGGTGAAAGTGAGCTGCCCGCAACAAAGGCAAGCATCGATCAGTGGGCCCATGATGGATGGGTGGACCTGCGTGTGAAGAACATGAAGCTCTGGAAAGCGCGAATGAAAACACTAATCAAAACCGTCCAGAGCATACCGAAAGGTGACACCGGGTCGGGTACATTGGATACGTCCGACTACTGGGACAATTTCTCGGAAATCGATCCCGGTAAACTGTGCGGATGGATTTTCTCAAACGAAGAAAAGGGTAAGAGGATGAAGGCATAAGGAACAGGCAGCCGTTCCTTTCTCTCCTGAACTGAAATCGAAACCGCACGAATTTGAATTGTTATGAAATGCATAGGCATACTCACAGGCGGAGGTGATGTTCCCGGTTTGAATCCGTGCGTCAAGGCAGTTGTGGTCCGGGCAGTCGATGCGGGTTACGAAGTACTCGGAATCCGAAGGGGGTGGGGCGGGTTGGTGCACTACAATCCCGACAACCCGGAGGAGTCTGGTGAGCTGATTCTTCCCCTGACCAAGGCAAACACTCGCACGATCGATCGGTCCGGAGGGACGTTCCTCCACACCTCGCGCACGAACCCTGCAAGAGTCAAGAATAAAGATATGCCCGCGTTCCTCACGCGACAAGGTCAGCGCCCAAGTACCGGCGGCAGAACGGATGTCACTCCCCATGTCCTGCGCGTACTCGGCCACCTTGGCATTGATGCGCTGATTACCATCGGTGGGGACGATACGATGTTTTCAGCGAGTCGTGTTGGAGCAGAAGCAAAAGGGCAGATTAAAGTAGCTCATGTACCAAAGACGATTGACAATGATCT
>JACQVJ010000055.1 GCA_016209805.1 Ignavibacteriota bacterium | reverse complement strand
GGCTCGTGTCCTTCACGATGAGTTCTTTCCTTTGTCCTCCTGAATGCTTATCTTAGGCTCGTTGCCGAAACGATCGAACTGCCCTTTCTCTCTTTTTCTGGAAGCTGTAACATGAAACTCGTCACGAAGATGCTCTTCGCGACTTTTATTATGGTGCATGGTTTCTTGATCACCAATGCCCAGACTGAAGAATCTCTGACGGTCGAGCGGCTGTTTCAGAAGCCACGGCTTGAGGGTGTTGTTGTGAGCGGCATTGCGTGGTCTCCTGACGGGAAGAAGGTAACATACCTTCGCGCAGATGCCTCGAGCGACATAAAGGAACTGTGGTGGTTTGATGTATCAACGCGGAGAACCTCTCTTCTGATCAGTGCGAAGGACATCGTGCGCGGAGAGCAGAAGTTCTCCGAAGAAGAAGTAATGCTGCGCGAGCGAACACGCCAGACCGATGCAGGTATAACGAAGTATATCTGGTCACCTGATGGTAAGGTAATCTACGTTCCGCTGAATGATGATATCTATTCACTCAATGTCGCGAGCGGCGTGGTTGCTCAACTCACCAACACAGAAAAGTCGGAGTTCGATCCGAAAATCTCCCCGACAGGCCGCTACTTGTCATTCGTGAGGGAGAATGAGATCTACGTTCTCGAACTGAAATCGAGGAGCGAAACCAGACTTACAACTGGAGCGACTGAGAAAATCAAGAACGGGATCAGCGAGTACATCGCCCAGGAGGAGATGGGAAGGACTACAGGATATTGGTGGTCGCCGACGGGAACGCACATCGCGTACCTCCAGATCGACAATACGCCGGTCAAGGAGTTCAACATACCCGATTACCTCGGAGGCTATACCAACATACATGCCCAGGAGTATGCCAAGGCGGGTGAATCCAACACGTTGGTTCGAGTGGGGGTTGTGCCTGTGGCGGGTGGAGTCACGACATGGATGAACCTCGGTGCAAATAGCGATATCTACGTTCCGCGTGTACATTGGATGCCGGGTGGGAAACGGCTCGCTGTTCAGGTGCAAAGCAGGAACCAGGACACCCTTGACCTGATGGTGTGCGATATTGCGGAGGGGGCTTCCTCACTACTGCTTCGAGAAATCGATCCTAAATGGGTGCGACTTCACGACGATCTCCGATTCCTTGACAGCCGGAGACAATTCACCTGGGCCTCGGAGAGAGACGGCTTCAAGCACCTGTATCTTTATGACAAAAGCGGGAACCTCGTCAATCAGATCACAAGGGGGGAGTGGGAGGTGGAAAAGGTCGCAGGGGTGGACGAGAAGAACGGCATTGTGTATTTCACCGCAGCGGAAAAGTCTCCCATTGAGCGGCACATGTACAAGGTATCCCTCGACGGTTCCGGTTTCAAGCGGATCTCAACTTCCGATGGCTGGCATGAGATTACGATGTCTCAGGACTGCAGAAGCTATATCGACATGTACTCAAATGTGAGCCGGCTGCCGCTCCTGTCATACATGACTGTGAATCAGTCCACTGCGGCCCTCGTTGAGGAGAATCCGCAAACGGAGTTGAGAAAATTCAGTCTGCCAAAGCCGGAGTTCTTTACGGTCAACTCATCAAACGGTGACGTTGATCTTCACGCCTTCATCATCAAACCATCGACATTCGATGAGACGAAGAAATACCCGGTGATCGTGTATGTATATGGTGGTCCGACTTCTCAGATAGTGGCAAACCGGTGGGGGGCGGGCGGTGGAGCATCCCGCGCTCTCTGGCATCGGCTGATGGCAGAGCGCGGATACATTGTGTTTGGCGTTGATGGGAGGGGAACTCCGTCTCGCGGGAGGGAGTTCTTGAATCACATTCACAAGCGACTCGGAGATTACGAACTTCGTGATCAACTGAGTGGTGTTCAGTACCTCACGTCGCTTCCATACGTTGACGTATCACGTATTATGATCTGGGGGAAGAGTTACGGAGGTTTCATGACGTGCATGGCGATGTTTACGGCGGGTGACGCATTCAAACTTGGAATCTCAGTTGCACCTGTCACCGATTGGAAGAACTACGATACGCACTACACAGAGCGCTACCTCGAGCGTCCTCAGGAAAATCCGGATGGATACCGCCTGAGCTCTCCGGTCAGCTTTGCGACAGGACTCAAAAAGAAACTTCTGATAATCCACGGCGTCGTCGATGACAATGTGCACTTTCAGGATTCCATGGTACTCGCGCAAGAATTGCAGAAGGCGAACAAACAATTCGATTTCATGCCGTACCCAAAGAGTACCCACAGCTTCGGCGGTGACGCCGTAGGAACTCATCTCTACAACTTACTTGTACGCTACATTCAGGACCACTTATGATTATGAGCGGACTTGCCCAAGAGGAGGATGTTCTATGCCGGATACCTTGACGATTATTGATAACAGGACGGGAAAACAGTACGAGCTTTCCATTGCCAACGACACGATCAAGGCGATGGATCTCCGCCAAATCAAAGTGAACGAGAACGATTTCGGGTTGATGACCTACGATCCTGCCTTTATGAACACGGCCTCATGCAAGAGCATGATCACATTCATTGATGGCGAAAAGGGAATCCTCCGCTACAGAGGATATCCTATAGAGCACCTTGCGGAGAAAAGCAATTACCTTGAGACCGCATATCTGATTCTATACGGCGAACTACCGAACAAACCCCAGTACGAGGAGTGGGTGCATAACATCACCTATCACACTCTCATCCACGAGAACATCAAAAAGCTCATGGATGGCTTCCACTATGATGCCCATCCGATGGGGATGCTTATCAGCACGGTGGCCGCTCTTTCGACATTCTACAATGATGCAAAAGAGATCCATAATCCCGAATCGAGGAAGAAACAGACCTACAGGCTTATCGGCAAAATGCCGACGATTGCAGCCTTCGCATTCCGGCATAGCGTCGGACGCCCGTATGTTTATCCCGATAATGCATTGAGCTACACTGCAAACTTGATGAGCATGCTGTGGAAGATGACGGAGACTCAATTCCAGGCTCATCCGGCCCTTGTGAAGGCGCTTGACGTCCTTTTTATTCTTCATGCCGATCACGAGCAAAACTGCAGCGCTAACGCCATGCGCAGCATTGGCAGCTCGCATGTCGATCCGTATGCAGCGATTGCAGGAGCCGCGGCGGCACTATACGGACCTCTACACGGTGGAGCAAACGAAGCAGTGCTCAGGATGCTTGATGAGATAGGCACGAAGGATAATGTCCCAAGTTTCATTAAGGGAGTGAAATCCGGCAGCGGACGACTCATGGGTTTCGGCCATCGTGTGTACAAGAACTACGATCCGCGGGCAAAAGTCATTAAGCAGCTTGCCGATGAGGTGTTTGAGGTGACCGGTCGCAACCCGAAACTGGACATCGCGCTTGAGCTTGAGCGGATTGCCCTTGAAGACGAATACTTTGTCAAGCGGAAGCTCTATCCGAATGTCGATTTTTATTCCGGCCTCATCTATCAGGCCATGGGATTTCCTGTAGAGATGTTCCCTGTACTCTTCTCCATTCCGCGGACGGCGGGGTGGATCGCACAATGGGAAGAGATGCTTCTCGATTCCGACCAGAAGATTGCGCGACCACGGCAAGTCTATCTCGGGTCGGGTATGCGCGACTACGTTGTCATGAGTAAAAGAAAGTAAGACGCTGCTTAGCAGAGTGCTGAAGAAATCTCAACTGCGACAAACTGCTTAGACGCAGCAGTTGTAATCTGTTCATTTCAAGTTAAAGCCTATCCATTCATCCGATGAGTGAGAATAGGCTTTGTTGTTTTCTACAAACAATAATGG
>JACQVJ010000050.1 GCA_016209805.1 Ignavibacteriota bacterium | reverse complement strand
TGAGCAGATCGCGCAGCTCAAGCTCAACGAGGTCAAGCAACTCCGGATCGTCGACAGCATCGACTTTATTCATATAGACGACAATGCGAGGGACGCCCACCTGGCGGGCGAGAAGAATATGCTCGCGGGTCTGAGGCATCGGCCCATCGGTTGCGGCAACAACGAGGATTGCACCATCCATCTGTGCGGCGCCGGTGATCATGTTCTTCACATAGTCGGCGTGACCGGGACAGTCGACATGGGCGTAGTGACGCTTCTCCGTCGAGTACTCCACGTGGGCAGTTGCAATCGTGATACCACGCTCGCGCTCCTCCGGTGCGTTGTCGATGCTATCGAAGGTACGGATCTGCGAGAGACCTTTTTTCGCCAGCACCATGGTGATGGCTGCAGTCAACGTTGTCTTTCCGTGGTCAACGTGGCCGATCGTCCCGACATTCAAGTGTGGTTTGTCACGAGTAAACTTTTCTTTTGCCATGTGTGTTCTCCTCCAAGCTGTAAGTAGGGGATATGTGTATGCTCCTTGCGTTGTTACGCTGTGACTGCTTCCCTGCCCCTCACCTTCTCAATGATTGCGTCAGAAACACTCTTCGGGGTCTCGTCGTAATGGGAGATTTCCATTGAGTAAATAGCACGACCCTGCGTCATCGAGCGAAGCGACGTGGAGTACCCGAACATCTCGGAGAGGGGTACCAAAGCACGAATCACCTGCGCATCCTTCCGCGGCATCATCCCTTCAATCTTCCCGCGACGAGAATTCAAATCGCCGATAACATCGCCCATGTATTCTTCCGGAGTGACTACTTCAACTTCCATGATCGGCTCAAGAATCACCGGGTTGGCCTTGCTTGCGGCTTCCTTGAATGCTATTGACCCCGCGATCTTGAATGCCATTTCCGATGAATCCACTTCGTGGTACGATCCGTCGAACAATCTCACCTTCACATCTTCGATCGGATAGCCGGCAAGAACACCATTTTTCATTGCTTCGATAATACCTTGCTCAACGGGTCTGATGTACTCTTTCGGCACCACACCACCGACGATGGCGTTCTCGAATTCAAAACCTTTTCCTTTCTCGTTGGGCTCTACTTCGATCCATACGTGCCCGAACTGACCGCGACCACCCGACTGCCTGACGAACCTTCCTTCGGCCTGCACCTTCCTGCGAATGGTCTCTTTGTATGCAACCTGCGGTTTGCCGATGTTCGCTTCGACACGAAACTCGCGTTTCATTCTATCGATAATGATCTCGATATGGAGCTCGCCCATCCCGCTGATAATCGTCTGGCCGGTCTCCTCGTTCGTCGAAATGCGGAACGTGGGATCCTCCTCGGCGAGCTTCCCGAGCGCCTCACCAAGTTTCTCCTGGTCCGCTTTCGTCTTTGGCTCAATGGCAACGTGGATGACCGGATCGGGGAATGTCATCTTTTCGAGGATGATCGGATCGGATTCCTCGCATAAGGTATCGCCGGTTTTGGTGTACTTCAATCCTACGGCAGCTGCAATATCGCCAGTGTATGCCTCATCGACATCTTCGCGAGTGTTCGCGTGCATGCGAAGGATGCGGCTGATGCGCTCCTTCTTTCCTGCAACGGGGTTGTAGACGTACGAGCCTGCCTTGAGAGTACCGGAGTAGACTCGGAAATATGTCAGCTTGCCGACGAACGGGTCCGACATGATCTTGAACGCAAGGGCAGTAAACTTCTCCTTGTCATCGACCGTGCGCGTGATGTGGTCGCTCATATTCACATGGTGCCCCGTGATCTTCCCCTCGTTCATATCGAGAGGAGAGGGGAGGTAGTGGATGACCGCATCGAGAAGCAGCTGCACTCCTTTATTCTTGAAAGAAGAACCGCATAAGACCGGGATGATCCGCACCTTCAATGCCGACCGACGGAGGACAGCCATGATCTCCTGCGGCGTGATTTCTTTCCCCTCAAGATATTTTTCGAGGAGTGTATCGTCTTCGTCGGAAACTGCTTCGAGCATTTTCGTGCGATAGACTTGCGCCTGAGCCTGCATGTCGTGTGGAATTTCGATGTCTTCCCACTCCGTACCAAGTGTCGAGTCCTTGTACATGCGCGCCTTCATGGTAACAAGGTCTATGATGCCGGAGAAGATATCTCCCTGACCAACTGGCAACTGAATGGGGACCGCATTTGCACCCAGCCGCTCTTTGATCATTTGAACAACACTCAAAAAATCCGCACCGACACGATCCATTTTATTGACAAACGCGAGCCTCGGAACGCCATACTTATCCATTTGTCGCCACACTGTTTCCGATTGAGGCTCAACCCCACCCACCGAACAGAACAGCGCAATCGCACCATCGAGGACGCGGAGAGACCGCTCTACTTCGGCCGTGAAATCGACATGTCCGGGCGTGTCAATGATGTTGATGCGATGGTTATCCCAGAAGCATGTCGTCGCAGCGGACGTGATTGTAATGCCGCGCTCCTTCTCCTGCTCCATCCAGTCCATCGTGGCAGCACCATCGTGAACTTCTCCCATCCTGTGCAGGACCCCGGTATAATAGAGAATACGCTCCGTCGTCGTCGTCTTTCCGGCGTCGATATGAGCGCTGATACCGATGTTGCGCGTTCGTTCCAGTGAGTACTGTCTTGGCATACTTCCTTTACTTTCTCCCTACCACGATCACCACTTGAAATGGGCAAAGGCTTTGTTCGCCTCGGCCATTTTGTGAGTGTCTTCCTTCTTCTTGATGGCGTTGCCCTCTCCGTTTGATGCAGCTATGAATTCGGCAGCCAGTTTCTGAGACATTGATTTCTCTTTGCGATCATTGGCATAGTTGATCAGCCAGCGGATCGCAAGTGCAACGCTTCTTGATTCGCGCACCTCTGTCGGCACCTGATACGTCGCGCCGCCAACCCTGCGTGCTTTCACTTCGAGAACCGGTCGTGTGTTGTGCAAGGCTTTCCTGAATACGTCAAGGCCGTTCCCTTTGGTCCGCTTTTCGATGATTGAAAATGCATCATACACGATCGCGCGGGCGAGGTGCTTCTTGCCGTTCTTCATCACACAATTGATGAACTCCGACACAAGCACGTCGCTGTACTTGGGATCGGGGGTAGTCAAACGTGGATTTGCTCGCTTCTTTCTCACCTTGGAATCCGTTCTAGATTCTTACTTCGCCCGTTTGGCGCCATACTTTGACCGCCCCTGCTTCCTGTCCGCAACACCGGCGGTATCAAGGGTACCCCGAATGATGTGGTAACGTACGCCGGGGAGATCCTTCACTCTTCCGCCACGTATCATCACAATCGAGTGTTCCTGGAGATTATGACCTTCACCCGGAATGTACGCCGTCACTTCAATGCCATTGGTTAACCGGACACGTGCAACCTTTCGAAGCGCTGAGTTTGGCTTCTTCGGCGTCGTCGTGTACACACGCGTGCACACTCCACGCTTCTGGGGGCACTGGTCCATCGCCGGAGCTTTGCTTTTCCAGGTAACCTTCTTGCGGCTTTTCCTTACCAGTTGGTTTATTGTCGGCAAACGTCCACTCCGTGTCTAATACGAACAGAAACTCGATTTCAAAGTTTATAAAACTAACAAAAAAGGGACTGATTGTCAAGAATCAGGTTCCTAAGAGGCGGCAAGTTTCTCCTTGCTGCGCCTTTTCGACGGCGGCTCTTCCTCAACCGGCTGAGCTACCTCCTCGCTAACGTCAGTTGGAGTAACAACCATGTCTCTGAGTTGTTTGATGCCGGTCCCGGCCGGGATGAGATGCCCCATGATCACGTTCTCTTTCAACCCAAGGAGGTTGTCGACCCGACCTTCGATTGCCGCGTCCGTGAGAACTTTGGTCGTCTCCTGGAAGGAGGCTGCCGAAATAAAGCTGTCGGTCGAGAGAGCTGCAGATGTGATCCCCAGGAGAACGGGCTCCGAAGTTGCTGGGTCGGCATCCTTGTACTCGATGACCTTTTTTGCCCGCTTGCGAAGATCAGTATTAGTTTCGCGAACCTTTTTCTTCGAGACGATTTGTCCGTTCTTGAACTTCGAGTCACCTTTACTGATAATCAATACTTTGTCACGAAGGCTCTCGTTCTCGGCTTCGAATTTGAGCTTATCGACGTAGTCCCCTTCGAGGAATTTGGTATCACCCGAGTCCACCACACGGACCTTCTGCATCATCTGTCGGACAATGATCTCGATGTGCTTGTCATTGATCTTCACACCCTGGATGCGGTACACCTCCTGAATCTCGTTGACCAGGTATTCTTGCACCGCTCCAACTCCCTTAATGCGGAGAATATCATGCGGATCAATGGCTCCGTCGGAGAGACGCTCTCCCGCTCGGACAGGGTCCATGTCCTGCACAAGCACATGCTTTCCAAGAGAAATGGGGTACTTGCGCACATCCTTTTTATCATGACTTGTTATAACAACCTCGCGAGACCCACGTTTCTGCGCGCCGAAACTGACAGCACCATCAATCTCCGAAACGATGGCCGGGTCGTTCGGACTTCTTGCCTCAAATAATTCGGTCACGCGCGGCAAGCCACCTGTGATATCGCGTGTTTTGCCGATGTCTCTCGGAATCTTAACAAGGACGGTTCCGGCTTTAATTTCCTGACCATCGTCGACCACCATATGCGCGCGAGTCGGGATGATATAACTTGCCGCCTTGTGCCCCTTTGCGTTGAGAATCTGAATGTTCGGGCTCAAGGTACGATCCCGGGAATCGATCACCACCTTCTGGATATGGCCTGTCTGCTCATCGGGTTCCTCACGGTACGTTACATTTTCTTTCAGATCCTGATATTTGATTGCGCCAGAATGCTCCGAGATAATAACGGCGTTGTACGGGTCCCACTCATAGATAATGTCACCTTTGGCAACCGGCGCACCGTCGCCTACAAGCAGAACGGCCCCGTAGGGGACATCGTACTTCGTCAGCATTCGATTGTCACGATCGAGCAAGTTGACCACACCGCTCCGGCCGGACACAATGATCCGGGCGCTCCCATCATCGTCCATCACTTCGATCGACTTGATGCCTTCGTACTGGAGCTTGCCGTCGAACTTTGCCTGAACCTGCGATTGGGAAGCGATCAAGCTTGCCGTTCCACCCGTGTGGAATGTTCGCAGTGTCAGCTGCGTTCCAGGTTCACCAATCGACTGTGCGGCTATGATGCCTACAGTTTCACCCGGCTGCACGAGCTTCCCTGTGCTCAGGTTACGACCATAGCAGAGCGCGCAGATGCCGCGCTTTGCTTCGCATGTCAGTACGGAACGAATCTCGACCGTCTCAATCGATGTTTCGGTGATGCGCGACGCCTTATCTTCGTCAATGATCTCACCGGCTTCCACAATCACCTCGCCCGACAATGGATCAACAACGTCGTGCACGGTGACACGTCCGAGAATTCGCTCTGCCAGAGGTTCCTTGATGTCTTCGCCTTCCTTCAACGCACCTGTCACCACACCACGAATTGTACCGCAGTCCTCCACCTTGACGATAGCGTCCTGAGCAACATCAACAAGACGACGTGTCAAGTAGCCGGCGTCGGCAGTTTTCAACGCAGTGTCGGCGAGACCTTTGCGGGCACCGTGCGTCGAGATGAAGTACTCAAGAATCGATAATCCTTCACGGAAGTTTGCTATGATCGGGTTCTCGATCAGCTCTCCCGTTGCACCCGAGAGACTTTTCTGCGGCTTCGCCATCAGCCCACGCATGCCGGCGAGCTGGCGGACTTGCTCCTTCGAACCACGGGCCCCAGAGTCCACCATCATATAGAGCGAGTTGAATCCGTCACGCGCATGGGAAAGCGAGTCGAACAGTTTCTCAGCTACACGTGTCGTCGCACGAGTCCAGATATCGATTACCTTGTTATAGCGCTCTCCATTTGTGATGAACCCACGAGTATATTGATTGTACACTTCGTCAACGCTCTTCTGCGCTTTCGTGATAATCTCTTCCTTCTCCTTCGGGATCACAACATCGTCAAGGCTGACGGAAAGACCCCCTGCGGTCGCATATCGGAACCCGATCTCTTTTAGCTGATCAAGGAATTCGGCTGTCCGGAGGTTTCCCACCTTCCGGAACGCCGCCGCGATTATCTGAACCAACCGCTTCTTGTTCAGCAACTCGTTGATGAAGCCGATCTCATCCGGCACAATCTGGTTGAATATGACACGCCCTGTTGTTGTGTCTATGGCCTTGCCGCCATTCCTGACTTTGATGCGGGCGTGCAGTCCGACCTTTCCATAGTTGTGTGCGATGATCACTTCTTCCTGACTCGAGAACAACAGCCCCTCACCGACATCTCCCGCTTTGGACTTTGTGAGGTAATAGCAACCCAGAACCTGATCCTGCGTCGGCGTTACAATTGGCGCTCCATTCGCTGGAGAGAGAATGTTGTGGCTTGAAAGCATGAGAATGCGCGCTTCGAGTTGGGCATCGAAGGACAGAGGAACATGCACAGCCATCTGGTCACCATCGAAGTCAGCGTTGAACGCCGTACACACCATCGGGTGAATACGGATCGCCTTCCCTTCAACAAGCACCGGCTGGAAAGCCTGAATACCGAGTCGGTGCAGCGTGGGAGCGCGGTTCAGCAACACCGGGTGCCCATCGATGATGTTTTCAAGGATCTCCCATACTTCGGCGCCCTTCTTGTCCACCATCTTCTTGGCGCTCTTCACGGTCTTCACAACACCGCGCTCGATCAACTTCCGAATGATGAACGGCTTGAACAACTCAACGGCCATATCCTTGGGAATACCGCACTCATGCAACTTCAATTCGGGACCAACAACAATCACCGACCGGCCGGAGT
>JACQVJ010000043.1 GCA_016209805.1 Ignavibacteriota bacterium | reverse complement strand
GTTGTGCGGATTAACAAACGGAAGATCGCACGTTTTCTTCTTGTGAAGTTCAAGATCAATCGATACGAACATTTTGACGGGGCACCGAGTGTTGCCCTGCGCTATCTGGAAACATTGCGAGAACTCGGAATAGAGAACGACAGCAACGGCCTCGACGTGTTTTATCCCCCGTCCGCAGCGGATTGGGCCTGGAGTTTTCTTCGGAATGCAGGACTGCAGGAAGGTCAGCCGTTGATCGGTGTCTGTCCTTCGGCAAAACACTTCAATAAAATGTGGTTGAAGGATCGCTTCGCTCAGACGGCAGCGACCCTCGCGCTCGACCACGAGAGTGCGGTTGCACTGTTTGGTGCGGGACCTCTTGAGAAGGCCCGGGGCGACGAGATCAAGCAAATGATTCACAGCGCAGCTCCTCAGATTACCGTTATTAATCTCGCAGGAGAGGTCACGTTGACCCAGACTACTGCAATCTTCGATCGGTGCTCGATCGTCATCACGAACGACTCCGGCTTGATGCACATTGCTGCGGCACGAAAAAGAAAAGTTGTCGCCATCTTCGGACCGACGGTGAAGGAACTCGGGTTCTTTCCGTTTGGAACCGATAGCATTGTTGTTGAGCACCCGTCACTCCCCTGCCGCCCGTGCACACACATTGGGCTGCCGAAGTGTCCGAAAAAGCACTTCAGGTGTATGATGGAGATTCCCTCGTCGGAAGTGATTGAATCCGCCAGACGGCTACTTCAAGAGTAAGAATGAAAGCGTTCTGGGAAATCATCTATAGTTACAGCGTCATTCCAGCGCTCTGGGTTCTGTTGCACCTGTTTGGACTGTTCAACAGAAAAGCCAGACGGGGAATCGATGGGCGGCGGAATCTCTTCGACGCCTTTTCTTCGCAAGTGGCACAACTGAAACCCGGCAAGCGGATCTGGTTTCATGCATCTTCACTTGGAGAGTTCGAGCAGGCCAAGCCGATAATTGCCGAGCTGAAACGTCGCCATCCTGAAATAAGAATCATCACGACATTCTTTTCCCCTTCGGGCTTTGAACACTCGAAAAAGTACCACCTCGCCGACGTGATCAGCTATCTTCCATTCGACACAAGGAAACACGCACGGCGTTTCATCGATATTCTCTCACCGGATGCGGCAGTGCTGGTACGGTACGACGTATGGCCCAACCACATCTGGGAACTCCAGCGCCGCGGCATCCCGATACTGATCGCAAATGCGACCATGCGTGACCGTACAAATCGACTCCTTCCTCTCATCAAAAGTTTCCACCGCTACGTGTATAATGCCATCGACGACATCCTCACCGTGTCGGAAAGCGATGCCAACGCGTTCAGGAGATTCGCACTCACGCACACGCGGATTGAACCCATCGGCGACACACGCTACGATCAGGTGAGTCTCCGAAGTGCCGAAGCCCGAAAGCGACACATCGTCCCCGAACATATTCTTGAGAAGAAACGTATCCTCGTCGTCGGCAGCAGCTGGCCGGAGGACGAGGAAGTTATTGTTCCCGCCGTTGTCAGACTGCAGGAGGTTGTGGAAAATCTGTTGCTCATCATCGTCCCGCATGAGCCCACAGTCGAGCACATCGAAAACCTGGAAGAGGAGCTGTACGGCAAGACCTCGTACATCCGGTTTTCTGCACTCAACGAATATTGCGGCGAGCGTGTTGTCATCGTCGACAGTATCGGCATTCTCCTCACCCTGTATGCATCGGCACATGTTGCATATGTGGGAGGGAGTTTTCGGCAGGGAATACACAACGTGCTCGAGGCTGCGGTGTACGGTGTGCCTGTTCTCTTCGGGCCACGGCACAGAAACTCACAGGAGCCGTTGATGCTTGTCGAGAGAGGTGGTGCCTTCGTTGTTGAGGAGAGTCAATCGCTCTACCGCACGCTTCTGAATCTCCTGACCGACGAATCGGCACGTCGTAGTGCTGGTGACCGGGCAGCGAAGTTCGTGCAGGCAAACGTCGGAGCAACGGATCGGTTCCTGCAACGCCTCGAACCCTATCTCAACTCGTCCGTCACAGTGAATAGACAGTTACACACCTTCGTTGAAGAGAAGTGAACGACAACATATGAGAATTGCATACTTCGATACAATTGGCGGCATCGCCGGAGACATGACACTCGCTTCATGCGTGAGCGCAGGAGTTTCCCTTGATGACCTTGCGAGTGAGCTGAAGAAACTTTCCGTCAGCGGGTTTGAGCTTCTTGGAAAACACGTGCAACGAAGCGGGATTGACGCAATCCACATCGATGTGGTGGTCTCACACGAGCCTCGGTACCATCGCCATCTTAAGGATATATATTCTATTATAGAGAATAGCGACCTGTCTGGCAGAGTCAAAGAGCGAGCAAAGTCGATCTTTGCCGTCATTGGCGAAGCCGAAGCGAAGGTGCACAACACATCGGTGGATAAGATCCACTTCCATGAAGTGGGTGCACTGGATTCCATTGTTGACATAGTTGGAACGGCAATCTGCTTGGAGAGACTCGGCATCGAGCGAGTCTACTCGTCCCCTGTTCGTCTCGGAAGCGGCGGGTTCGTGCACACCGAGCATGGCAGGATACCAACGCCCACGCCGGCAACGCTTGAGATACTCAAGGGGTATCCAACGGTCCTCACCTCGAATCCGCACGAGCTTACAACACCGACAGGTGCTGCAATCATCAAGGCTCTCTCTTCGGGCGTTCTGGAAGATGAAGTGTTGAATGTGCAGGCAATAGGATACGGCGCAGGGACAAAGGAACTTGACGACATGCCGAACCTCCTTCGGTTGTGCCTCGGCGAAATCGATGTCGACATAGAGGAGGAACAGATCGTCGTCGTCGAGACAAATATCGACGACATGAATCCGCAGGTGTATCCATTCATCATGGAAAAACTCCTCGCCTCTGGCGCCCACGACGCGTACCTCGTCCCGATCATCATGAAGAAAGGGAGGCCTGGTGTCCTTCTTTCTGTCATGGTCAGCAAACTGAAATTGGACGACGTTCTCGACCTCATTTACAGTCAGACCTCGACAATCGGGGTCCGCATTCAAAACATCGGTCGCAAAAAGCTTTCACGCCGACAGGTTGAGCTTCAGACATCGTTTGGGTTGATCAAAGCAAAAGCTGTTCTCCGAAATGGAAAGGAAACAATCGCTGCCGAATTCGAGGAGTGTAAACGCATTGCCGAAGAGCGGAACCTCTCACTGCTTGACGTCATGCAGGCAATCGATCGGGAAATCGCAATTAGAAAACAAACTCCAGAGGTCATTTGATACAAACCATAAACAGGATCGATTCCAGCTTTGGTGAGAGCTCAGAAATGCCCCGCCTCGTTTTCCACAGGAAGATTGGGGAAAGATTTCAACGGCAGGTTGGGAGGATGAGGAAAACATGTTGCCTCTCGCCCTGATGAAGCGCC
>JACQVJ010000057.1 GCA_016209805.1 Ignavibacteriota bacterium | reverse complement strand
TTCTAATGGCGCGCCCCGAGATCTTCGGAAGTGTGTCGTACTTTACCTTGCTGACCATCAGCAGTGAGAGGATTACGACAACCCAGGGGAGCAACTCTGCCGCAGAGGGATTGAGTCCTCCCAAGGGGTTCCAATAGTTCAGGATGAGAGCGCTGATGGTGATTGCGCTGGCAGGGATAGGCAGCCCAACAAAATGATCCTTGTCGAATCCAACAAGCTGCGTGTTGAATCGAGCAAGTCTCAGGCCACCGAAGACCATCAGCAATGAGCTGAGAAGTATCCCCAGACCTCCCATCTGATGGAGATGGATTTGGTACACAATGAACGAGGGGGCGGCACCAAACGAGACGACGTCGGATAATGAATCAATTTGAACTCCAAACTCAGACGAGGACTTGGTAATCCTCGCCATCACGCCGTCGAGTGAATCAAACCCCGCTGCGAGAATAACGAACCATGCCGCCGATGCGAATTCCTCCCTGCTTGCGTGTATGATGGAGAGGAACCCGCAAAACATGTTGAGAACCGTGAACAAACTTGGAACGACGGCACGAGTGATTTTCATGTGAACGCCACGTTGTAAGCGACGGGTGGTAATCTAAGGAACCACCGCGAGCACCGTTTCTCCTGCGACCGCCTTATCACCAAGCTTCACCTTCACCTCGGAACCCTTCGGGACGATAACGTCTATCCGTGAACCAAACTTGATCATGCCGAACCGTTCACCCGCAGCTGCTGTGTCCCCTTCACGAACGTTGGCAACAATCCGACGCGCAACGAAACCTGCAATTTGTTTGAAGAGCACCTTCGTCCTTCCGTTCTCAATCCCGATATGTGTGCGCTCGTTCCGTTCGGACGATTTGTCCTCGAATGCAACTACGTAGTCCCCTGGTACGTACTTGTAGTACCCAACTCGACCACTGATCGGAAAACGATTCACGTGCACATTGAAAGGAGAAAGAAAGATGCTCACCTGAATCCCATCACTTTCCAGGTACTCATCTTCGCGCACTTCTTTGACGAGGACAACTTTGCCATCACCGGGAGATATTACGAGGTTGTCACCGGATGGCGTGACTCGATCCGGGTCTCGAAAGAAACTCAGCGTAAAGATCAAGAACAACAGCAGGAGTCCGATCAGACCGTACTTGAGAAGTTTCAACCCCACAAAATTCCAGCTCAACAACGAACCCACGGCAACGATTATCACGACTGCGGCAACAACGTCATATCCATACTTGGTAATCAACAACTCAATCCTTCCATGGAGACAATTTCCTCTTGCCGGCCTGCGGGGAATAACGCACCGACGGGAATACGAGGGATATCAACTCGCTATCTCAACCAATCTCAATAATCCGAGTTCAAGGTACGAAATGCGTGTTTGAAAGTCAACGCGCCAAATTGCGTCGTTACCAGTCAAGGTTGACCTTCTCTCCTTTCTTGGGATGTTTGGTGCCATGCCAATCCAAGTTTGATTTTGAAATCGGAAAACAAGATCATGATGCGGGTTCCAAACCATGATTCTCAGGAGAAATGCCAAGAGGCCCAGCCAACACACGTATCGAGTGCCGTCATTGCAGCGTTGGATGACCTACATGCTGATTTCCATCACAACACTCCTCTTGATGGTAGATTCGTATGACAGCGGGATCGCCAAGGGACCCATCCTCGTCACAATCAGCTCGTTAGTGGCCGCAACATTTCTTGCGGACTTATTCCGCCGCGGCAACTTGGAGTGTGCTTTCTCCAATGTTGACGTTGCCGTCTTCGGTTTGGTGCTGCTCTCACTAATATCTGCAACGCTATCAGCATACCCGCTCTTCAGCTGGCCAGCCTGTTCAATCTGGGTAGCATACATGATTATGTTCCTTGTCGGCTCACGTCTCTTTATCGAGAAAAGTCATGTTCTAACCTTGATTATCGTGATGGCAATAGTCAGCGCCATCGTCTCTGTGGTTGGTCTTGTCCAGTTCTTCTTCGAAGATCAATTGATGCTCGAGTTCTACTTAGACGAACGAAAGCGCATAGGCTCGACACTCGGTAATGCAGCATTCCTGGGAGCGTATATCGTGTTGATCCTTCCCGTCTTGCTCAGCCAGGTCATTATCAAGAGCAAATACAGATTGTTCTACCTTGTGGTGGCCGTTTCATTAGTATTCGTTTTGTTTCTTACACAATCGCGCAGCGGTCTTATTGCCTTTGCTTGTTCTGTGCCACTCCTTTTCCTCCTTCTTGGAAACTCCAGACGAAAGATCACCTTCTGGATTCTCGGCACAACGTTTATCGGACTGTTGGGAACGATGGTGACTGCTCCCCTTCTCATCGACCGGATGTTGGAGATGTTCGCGTTGGATCCAACGTCATCGTTTGCAAGG
>JACQVJ010000047.1 GCA_016209805.1 Ignavibacteriota bacterium | reverse complement strand
TGCCACGTGTTCGCTCCTTGTTACAATGTCTCATTCGGAAAGCCACGTTGTCGCGATGGTGATTATTGAGGAAGTGTCGCAATGAAGCTGACGATTTACAAGAAGATCATTCTCGGGTTTACACTCATCATTGCATTGATGATTATCGCCAATGCATACGTGCTCGTGGCGCTGGATAATGTCACTGAGTCAACCCGCAATACACTCACATCCGACGTCCATGCGGTCGATTTGGCGAAGCAGCTTAGCTCCATTCTGGTCGACGAAGAACGTTTCGCACAAAAGCATCTTATCTCGCGAGACGATACCTACTTCAGGCTCTTTACCGACCTTCATAACAGGTTCGATACGCACATCGATTCGCTGCTGGAAACCGAGCCTGATTCTCTAGAGCGCGCCATCATAGGAGAGCTGCAGGAAGGGCATCGATGGTTTGTCTCGTCCGTTACTCGTGAAAGTCAAGTCGCCCTTCCCATGAGCCTGGAACAGAGGCGCATACATGATCAGTCCAGGGCAGACACCCTTGAGTCACTCTACATCCGACTTGCGGATATTGTCAGCCTGAACCAGCAGTCCATCAACAAAGCAATGGCCAATGCTGGGACGACCATGATGCGCTCATCAAACGTCGCATATCTGTTGACGATCGGGGCTTTCCTCGGAGCCATCACGGTAGCGCTCATCATTGCGCGAACAATCACAAAGCCCATCGGAGTGTTGATCCGTGGCACCGATCGCATCGCACATGGCAGGTTCGACTCTATTGATGTCCCTTCGCGAGACGAGATTGCCATGCTCGCTTCAGCAATCAACGACATGAGCAACAAGCTGAAGCACATTGACGAAATGAAGACGGACCTTATGCACCATATCTCACATGAGCTGCGCACTCCGTTGCAAACAATGCTCTCCGCTCATTACATTCTGTCAGAGCAGCGCCAAGGTCCAATCAACGAAGGCCAGGCGCGGCTACTCGAAACTATCAGGCAGGGAATCAACAAGCTGACGCGATTCACGAACCAGTTCCTTGACATTTCCAAGATTGAAGCCGGGAGAATGCAGTATCGTTTCGTACACGCAAATTTGGTCGACATTCTCAACGCAGTTGTTGAAGAAGCACGAGTTTTTGCAGAACAAAAACACGTGACTATTACCTTCACTTCAAGCCCGCTCCCGGAGGTTCGGGGGGATTTGGAGAAACTCTCGCATATCTTCAGCAATCTATTGAGCAACGCAATCAAATATTCATCTCGCGGAGGGAAGGTTGAGGTCGTGGCTGAACTGTGCCGCAAGGGTGTCCGGGTGAGTGTCCGGGATTTCGGTATTGGCATCGACGCGGATGATCTCCCGAAGATCTTCACGAAGTTTTTTCAGGCAAGGAATGCTGGTAAGATCGATGCGAAAGGAACGGGTGTCGGGTTGGCACTCGTTAAAGCTCTCACCGAAGGTCATGGCGGAATTGTATATGTTGAGAGCAAGGTGAATGAAGGATCAACGTTTACCGTTGAACTTCCGGCGGTAAATGGGACTTCCACCCCAATGACCGTTGAAGCAAACAGGAAAACGGGATGAGGAAAGGAGTTGTGTACGTCGCGACACTCATTGCCTTCCTCAATGGTTGCAAAGGAACCTTGGGTGAAAGCGACTCGGAATCACGGGCGGAGTATCACATGATGCTGGCAGATAGTCTCGAGACCAAACGTGCGCTGCGCGAGGCTGTCCTTGAATATAAGCTTGTCGCCGAACTGTACCCCCATACATCCTATTTTCCCATCGCGATACGCAACACTGCGCTCCTGTATAGTAATCCACTAAACCCCGCCGTGGATGATAGCGCCGCGTTGCACTGGTTCGAGAAGTACCTGGATCTTGCCCCATCGAAAGAAGAACGGACAAAGGCCGAGATCTACGTAACAATGCTAAGAAGAATCACAGCATTGCAACGAGAGATTTCCCGGCGGACTGGAATTGCAGATAGTCTTATCGTTGCCGCACGGCGGCTCGGGATTGACCTCGCCGCTCGCAATAGACGCATCCTCGAATTGGAGGCTGATCTCGTGAAATCCAATGAAGAACTTCAAAAACTGCGAGAAGTCGACATTAGGATC
The DNA here is from genome assembly GCA_016209805.1 of Ignavibacteriota bacterium. GTDB lineage: Bacteria > Bacteroidota > Ignavibacteria > UBA10030 > UBA6906 > JACQVJ01. The sequence goes on along the minus strand of JACQVJ010000047.1, from coordinate 1,515 downwards.
AACCAACGCAAGGCCAAGAAATAACGCCTTTTCTAGCAAAATAGGGCTGAGAGAGAAACTCCTTGACTTTTTTGTGCCTTTCGGCTACTTTATGAATGAGTTGGTTCGATTCTTCCGCTTTGTGCGCGAGTCTAAACCACCTCTCACGACTGCAAGAGTTCACAGTGGTGGGGAGGCTGTGCGCAAGAAAGGCGCGTAGCTGAGAACTGAAGTGTTGGCGTCTCAGTTCCAGCGCGAGCGACCAACGTTGGTTGTCGGACCACTGCGACGTGCGAATTATCTCTCCTCGACGTCAGGTCCGTATTATTTCTTGGGCAGCGCTTCTCTGAGTGTCGCTGTCCCTGTGCTGCCTCCTTCCATTGAGCTGTGCAGGAGCTTTTACCTGCGGGGAACAGCTCGTCGGGGGAAAGATGCTGCAAACTCGTTCTATCGTACGTTAACGAGAAATTGCCGGACGAATGAGCCCATCTCAAAACAACGGAGTTAACCACAAACCCCGGGTCGTGAGATTCACGATCTATCGAAAAATGATGCTTGGTTTCGCGGTGATCATCCTCCTAATGATTATCGCCAATGTGTACGTGTTGTTTGAACTGTACTCTGTCACCAAAACGACCGAGATGACCCTGACGTCGAACGTTCGCTCAATCGATCTTGCGAAACAGATCCAGGCAATTCTCTTCGAGGAAGAACGATACGCACGCAAGTATTTTATTTCTCTGGATACCGCATACTTCACACTCTTCAACGATCAGAGCAAACGCGTTGAGCCATACATTAACGCCGTGATTGCGGCAGAGACCAAACAACCTGAGCTTGAGTTGATCAACAGGGTTCGCGAAGGTCATGATTGGCTCCTGACAGCAATACGCGAGGAGCACGACAGTGTTCGCACACCCGCCGTTAACGAGCCGAATATCAATGCACGTGTTCACTCGGATTCACTCGAGGCATACCAGGCTTCCCTTGATCAGTTCATCCGGCTGAATCAGATCTCCATAAGTAACTCCATGGCGAACGTGGGAACAGCAATGATTCGTTCGTCGAACGTCGCATACTTGCTCACGGTCGGCGCACTCCTGGTGGCATTGACAGTTGCACTTTTTATTGCAAGCACAATCACAAAGCCCATCGGGATCCTGATCAAAGGAACCGACCGAATCGCACGCGGTGCATTCGACCCGATCAGTGTCTCTTCACGCGATGAGATCGCACTGCTCACAACGGCAGTGAACGACATGAGCGGCAAACTGAGGAGAGTCAATGAACTGAAGACCGAGCTTATGCATCACCTCTCTCACGAGTTACGTACACCTCTTCAGGCAATGCTCTCCGCGCAGGACCTTCTTGCTCAGCACAAGGTGGGTCCTCTCACCAATGAACAGGCACGACTGCTTAATTCGATCAAGGAAGGAATAAGCAAGCTCTTAAGATTCAGCAATCAATTTCTCGACATTTCCAAGATTGAAGAAGGAAAAATGCTGTACAACTTTGTCCTTGCCGATATCGTGGGGA
>JACQVJ010000353.1 GCA_016209805.1 Ignavibacteriota bacterium | reverse complement strand
CCTGTGAAATCTGATCCGGAACGAGGGAGAGAATTGGAATCTGGTGGCGAACGTGTGTTACGAACGTCACTTGCCGTGCCTTCTTGCCCATCTTGACAATCTCGACTGCATCCGTGAGGTTCTTCACAATGTTTGTTGGTTGAACCTGGTAATTAGAAGGCCTCGAGAAATCGACCAGATCCCTGATAATCTTTGTGATTCGATGCACCTGTGATTGTACCAGTCCGAGTTTGTCCTTTGCATACGCATCGTTGATCGTTCGCTGAAGAACCTGGACAACTGAAGAGATTGATGTAAGTGGGTTTCCGACTTCATGTGCGATCCCCGCTGCAAGAGTCCCAATGCTCTCCATCTTTTGTGAATGCATGAGCTGTTGCTCGAGGTTCTTCTGGTCGGTAATATCGCGATGCGCGCCCAGGAAGCCAACCACCTTGCCATCTGCATCAATAATCGGCGAGATGAGCAACTGAGTAAAGAGCGGAGACCCATCTTTCCTTCGGTTCTCGATCTCCCCAGTCCACACCTTCCCCGTGTTGATTCGCTCCCAGACCTTTTTCCAGAAGTCCTTTGAATACTTCCTGCTGGAGATAAGATTCGGATTATGCCCAATAAGTTCTTCCTTTGTGTAGCCGGAAGCTTTTTCGAAAGCAGGATTCACGTAAATCATCCGCCCCTGGGCGTCGGTGATCTGGATGGGATTAACAGTGTAGTGAACCACGTTCGAGAATCTGAGGAGAGCCAGTTCCTTCTGTTTTTCTTCGGAAACGTCACGCGCCACGACGAAGAGGTATTGCTGACCGTCTTCTTCCACCTTCCTGATGTAAACAACTGCATCAATCTCATTCCCGTTGAGGCCCTTGAACTTCACCTCCCCTTCAGCGGATTCCTCGTTTGTCCGAAGAACCGTAAGGAGTGGCTGGGGGGAGTCGTGAGTTAAAAGCGAATAGAATGCCACGGATCCATTCGGGGTCTCCGGTAGACCCAGTTTTTCGCTTGCCCGCCGATTGCATTGCACGACGATCCGGTCGGTTGAAACAACAAAACACATATCGGGAACTGCTTCAAGAAAGCTCTTTGGGACGATATGTTGGGCAATTGTTTCCATTAGCAATAGCATGATACCGATTTGAGCGGCGAATTTCAAGGTAACCGGCTCAGGCAACGAATGGGACCCTTTCTGAGAAAACAACACGATACCGCGTTTTGTCAGCTGACGCAATTCGCAACAATCGGAATCAACAAGAACCTATTTCCTATTAATTGGAAAGGTGTCTCCTCTCAATTCTCTTTTTCACCATTTCCTCATACATTTTCCGTGGCATAACGGTTGCGACACAAATGAACTGACCGAAGGCCCAGTCAAGCTTCCAATAGGCTGTTGATGTTCAAACGTCAACTATTGTCACCTGACCTTTAGACCAATGTGCTACCTGATTGCTGCTCTTGATTTTAATCATCAATTTTTAGATGGTTGCTGAAAGCGATTTGCCTATGGATGGGACAGCCATCTGGAAGATCACAAACCTGCAGGCCAATGATCATGACCCTAGTCCTTATGAAGCGAATCCTGTTTCTTCTACCTGCCCTGTTTTTCTTTGTCTCTTTCTCCTCAGCGCAACTCTTGAACGCACGTCTTATCACATCGATATACACCTGGGAGAAATTTGACACTGTTGATGTTTCGAAAAAGTTCGCGCGCGGAGTGCAATCCGTTTTTCTCGACTTGACACAGGGAGATTTTGGCATCTACACACATGTGCAAGGGGCCGCATCGTTGCAGAGCCAACTCGACGAAGTGCCGGATTTCAGAGCGTATCACCTCTACGCTCGATGGAGGAACGTCGCCGGCATGGCAGACGTTTCATTTGGCCGACTTCCGTTCTTCGCGGGCGTTGGCTCGGGCTCCGTCGATGGAGCTCATGCGACGCTTCGCCTTGCCGATAATACATACCGCGCGACCTTCTACGGCGGCGCCAACGTACCAGTCGATCTCCGGCTCGAACGATGGTCTCCATTGAAAAACAACTTTATCGTCGGCGGACAGATACTCACGACAGCTCTCCCACAGACGCGTTTGGGAATCAGCTACATCAACCGTCAACGTGACCGCCAGAACTACTGGACGGAGCGACCCGATTCTCTGGGCAATCCGATTCCGTTTTTTGTGACCCCCGATCCGGACAAGGAGCAACTCCTCGGTGGCGACGTCTCGGTCCAACTTAGCGACATCAATTTGTATGGACGATACGACTACGAAGTGAATTTCAAAAAGACACAACGGGGACAACTCGGTGTCCGGTATTGTGCGACAGATGATATCAGTGTTTCCGGAGATTTCATCCACAGAGCCCCGCGGGTGCCATTCAATTCATTCTTTGCAGTATTCTCACCATCGACGATCAATGAGTTCGAGGCAGGGGTCGACTACACGTTCATTCCTATGTGGCGTGGCTTTGTTCGTGGTGCGTATGTGAAGTATACAGATGACGAAAGTTTTAGATATACGGTTGGTGTTGCCCACACGTACGCGGGAATTACGTATCGGGGAAACTCCGGTTATGCAGGCGAGCTGAACGCACTGACGCTTTATGGAGCATATCCACTATTTGAAAGAGTGCTCATCCCCAATGCTTCCGCCTCCTACAGCTCGTACCGGTTGAACAGCATGGACAACAAGGAGGAAGCGTATGCAGTGGGAATCGGGGCTACTGTTCGACCACTGCAAGTGCTTTCACTTGATCTTCAGGGGCAGTGGCTTCGAAACAGGGTAGTTG
>JACQVJ010000352.1 GCA_016209805.1 Ignavibacteriota bacterium | reverse complement strand
TGATCGTCCATGATCTGCGCCTGCACCTTCAGGCGAGTATCTTTGACCATCTTGACAAGCATCTTAGCATTCTCTTTGTCGATCCCCACGCGCAGCCGGATGATTTGGCGAACGGTCCCGGAGGCGGCTGGGTCGACAACTCCGTAATCCAGTGCCTTGATCGGTACGCTGCGTTTGATCAGCTTGTTCTGAAGGATATCGACCACACTCTTGAGCTTGTAGTCGTCATCGGAGACGAGCGTGATCATCTTCTCCTTCTGGTTCAACTCAATCGAGCTTCGAGAGCCCTTGAAGTCGTAACGCTGGGCGATTTCTTTGCGCGCCTGATTGATCGCGTTGTCCACTTCCTGCAGGTTCACTTCAGAGACTATATCGAAGGAGCTCGAATCAGCCATTGGGACAGCCGGTCTTATCGAAATTTGATGTGGAAGAATGCATGCCAGAAGATTTTGAGCATCTCCCATCGCGGATGATTCGTCTCAACGAGATATTTCCGGTGGATCTCCCGCTGCTCAATGCTATCTCTCGTGATGATTTGTATGGAAAGGGGGTGCACCTCAGCTCCAGGTTTCTGTAACTCGCTTTGTGATTTTGAAGTTGCGCCTGCCAAGCTCCTTGATGGTCGAATCGCCCGGTACACACGCCTCGGGTGGCATCACGCCGCGTTCGGTGATCTCACCGCGGGCAAGCATTTGGGCGATGATCGAAGCCGGGAATGCCGTCGCGCGCATCATTGCAGTCATCTTGTTCTTATCATCATAATAATCAATGAACTCATACACAAGAGTTTTTTCCGCGCTGCTCGTCCGGCCCGTGATCGTCGCTCGTGCGAGCACGACGTCCTTGTCACCGTGGTCGAGTTTCTTGCGCAGCAGGTCGGCGAAGAATTCCCGGTTGGTCTTCACGCTTCCGCCGACCATCATGGGCTCATTGGTGGCAAAGCCAAGGTCCAGCAATGTTTTAAACTTCTCACAATGTCCCTTGTAGCGGATGGTTTTGTAGTCGAGGTTCTTCACTTTTCCATCGAGCAGTTTCGGTATAGTCGAAAGACCGCCAGACGTATTAAATGCTTCGAGTGTGCCGAACGGCTCCGGAAAAGAGATCTCTTCGAGTCCAGACATGGGATCGATCTGAACCAACTTTCCGTCTTTGATGATCGTGGCCTTCTCGACATATTCGTTGATGAGCCCTTCCACCGAGAAAACGATCTGGTAATAAAGAGGTGGTCGCGGAACAATGGGGAGACCACCGACACGAAGGTAGATTGAATCAAGCTCCTCGAATTCCTTCGTCCCGGCCATTGCAAGGATGTTAATCAGTCCGGGCGCAAGTCCGCAATTAGGCAGGATTGTCACTCCCTTCGCCTCGGCCTGGGTATCGAGCGTGAGCTGTCTTTCCACCACGTCGTTATTGCCGCCCAGGTCGACCATGTGTGTGCCCGCTTCAATGGCCGCCTTGGTCATCGAATAATTGACGGAGTACGAGACGGCACTGACGACTGCATTGCTTCCCCTCAATAACTCAGTGAGTTCGCTTGTGTTGTTGACATCGACGCGCACAGCGCTTACATTGGGGCCGATCGCATTTGCGACCATTCTTGCCTGCTGGATGTTGATGTCGGCAAGAACAACCTCATCGTGCGGGTTCATCGTTGCAATGTCATACGCTGCGGCACTTCCCATCATGCCGGCACCAATTACGATATACTTCATCTTCTCTTCCATTTCCAAAGTAAGTTATTTCAGAATCTCACCTGTCTCGCGGCTCCAGAACAACAGGTCGAGCTCATCCATCGTTATCCCAACGAAGTCGGCAAAGCGGTTGAACTTCCTCTCGATCGTGAGATACCGTTTGGATGTAAGCGAAAGAGGGAGAGATCGAATCACATTGTGTCGCTTCAGGTTTTTCAAAATGTGCCTGTCGAGGATGGCGAGGTTCCGGCGGCCGATATTCCTGAGAAAATGGGAGGCTTCCTTCCATCCCATTCCCATCACGTTGTCGGCGAGCCATTTCCGTTGCTGTTGACTCGTCATGCCATTCGTGAGCACAGCCACGATGTCCGGGAACATTGCCTTTGCTGCGTTCAGATGCTTCCCCTTCGTATTATGGAACCGTACATAGTAGTGGCTTTGGTGCAATAGCTCCGCCGGTTGAATGTCGTTGTGGAACAAATCTGCGACCTTCAACGCATCGACTGCCTTAGCTGCATTCACTGCACTTGATTGTGGAGTGAGAAGGCAGTAGACAAGCTCGTAGAAATATTCTGTGTCTTGAACACCGGAAAACTCGGCCAACCGATTTCTTATCGCTGCTTTTCGTTCCTCGAACAAATCGAGAAGTTCATCCACACGCCTGTATTTTGGTGCATGCGTTGTCATGCGAGCGACACACGTCGGCTGTTGAACGATCCGTTACCGCGTACGACAATAAGACCGTCTCTTTCCAGGCCCGTAACAATCCCCTGCAACCATCGTTCGTTCCTCGCGGAAAAGCCTGGATAGATGCGCCTTCCCAGTTCGGTGAGCTTGATCGATCTTGCGCCTTTCCTCTCGCGCAATCGTTCGACGATTCTTCCCCTGTAGATGCGGTTGGGAATCCGCCCGAGTGAAGACTCCCGATAAATTCGGGAGGGCCTTTCACGCCTCATGGATGTTCGTGAACGACAGAATCTCGACGCGGGACAGTTTGTACATCGGGGCTGCCGCGCCGTGCAAATGGTTGCACCAATGTCCATGAGAGCCTGGTTCCATCGGTAGGCACGTCCTTTCGGCAACAGCGCTGTGGCAAGTTGCCAGATTTCTCCTTCGCTCCGCGTTTCTGCGGTTGACCGCATCTTCCAAAACAACCTCGACAACAATCTTCGGACGTTCACATCAACAACGGGCACATCTTTGCCGAAAACACTCGACAAGAGCGCATTGGCAGTGTACTTGCCGATCCCCGGCAGTGCGACAAGCTCTTCGAATGTCTGCGGAATCTTTCCGCGATACTGATCCGCGATCTTACCGGCGAGCTGGTGCAATCGCACAGCGCGATTGTTATACCCCATCCCCTGCCACGCGATCACAACGTCTCTTCTGCGGGCGTTGGCAAGAGAAGTCATGGTTGGAAAGCGCTTGAGGAATGTTGGATGCTTCACAAGGACGCGGCTAACCTGCGTCTGTTGCAACATGATCTCAGAGACGAGAATCCTGTACGGGTTGGTGATGTTGCGCCAGGGGAGAGTGCGGCCATGGCGGGTGTACCAAATCAGAAGAGTGGTGATGAATTTACCCCTTTTGTCGCGACTCAGTTTCGGTGTGGAATTCTTTCGCATGCTTCACAAGAAGGTCAATTGCCGCCCTGTTTCCCTCGAGTATGTCCATCGTCTGCATTGTTGTGGGAGTGACCCAACGGATCTGTTCGAACGCATTATTGACCGGCTTACCTTGGAACGAACGGATGAGAAAATAAAACACCTTGAACGCACCGTCGTTCACGGACATGTCTGTCCCCTCCGCATAGGTCCATTCCTGCCGGTGGAATTCCTTCTCGACGATGGGTTCGATCGACAGTTCCTCGCACAGTTCCCGGATCAGCGCGCTCTCCGCAGATTCATTACTCTCAAGCTTCCCGCCGGGAAATTCCCATTTCAACGGATACCGTGCAGTGCCTTTCCGCTGGCAGGCAAGCACCTGGCCGTCCTTCATGATGATACCTACTGCAACGTGTTTCATGCTCCAAAGATAGGCAAATCTTTGGAATTCTCAAAAGAGAGTGTTGACTTTCACTGGGAGGAGTGCTACACTTCAGGTGGCAACACTCCTTTCCTTGTTGCACAAGTTCTTTTGATAGCCTCCGGAGTCTGCGCGTGCGGACGAAAGAGGCTTTTTCATTCTGATCAAATACGAGAAGCAACCATGCAAATCAATCTACGCCGACATATCACGTTTACTGTTCGCTTGTGTTGTGTTATTATCC
>JACQVJ010000358.1 GCA_016209805.1 Ignavibacteriota bacterium | reverse complement strand
CGCAGGATTCGCTCATGGGCCCCTCTTCCTACTAATGACATCCATCGACTCCTCGCCCCCAACAGCGGGGCTCGTCGCTCAGGATGACGATGGAGGCTGGGCGACCACCGATTCGTCACCCTGATCGAACGCTCTTTGTGAGTCGAAGGGATTCAAATTACATGAATATTCTTGACGCAGTCAAGATGAAAACCTCAAAGTGACGCATGCTGTGCTATTCAACCTACACTTTTTTCTGAACATGTCGTTCGGCAAGCAACAAACCGACTATGGTCTTGCTGTCCTGGATTTCTCCCTTCGCGACCATCGTGAGGGCCTCCTTCAAAGGAATCTCATGCACACTCATCGTGAACTCCCCCTCTTCGCGCCGGTGCCCGCCGTCTGACTTCCTCAGCTGCGTTGCGAGATAGATGTGCAACTCTTCATCGCAGAAGCCCGGCGTTGTGTAGATGGAGGCCAGCTTCTCGAGATGCCCCGCGATCCATCCTGTTTCTTCCTCCAGTTCCCGCGCCGCCGCAACTTTCGGATCTTCACGCGGACTCAGCTTCCCCGCTGGCACCTCCAGGATGTGTTTGCCAAACGGATAACGGAGTTGCTTCACAAGAAGGACGTTCCCGTTGTCAAGAAGAGGGACCACAGCAGCACCCCCCGGATGATGCGCAATCTCCCGCACCGACTTATTGCCGGAAGGATATTCCACCTCATCAACTATAAGATCAAAGATTCGCCCCGTGTAAAGAACATCGCGCTTCAAGCGTTTCAATTCCATCACGCATTAGCTTTCATGTGAACGACGCGCTGCGGGAACGGTATCTCGATTCCCTCTTTTGCGAATGCGAGGTACGCTTGTTCCCGGAGATGTGTTTCAGTTTTGAACCGCTTGGAAAAAGCGTCAACGCGCGCCATCAAGGTGAACTCAATCGCAGAATCATCCATCGCAGTGAAGAATACCTCAGGCGCCGGGTCTTTAAGAATATCGGGATGCGCGTCGGCAAGCCGCAGCAGAATCGCTCTTACTTTCTCGGGGTTGGTTCCGTACGCAACGCCCACCTTCAGCACAACCCTCATCTGATTGAACGGATACGCATAGTTGACGATATGACCCTTCACCATATCGGCGTTCGGGATGATGATGAGATTATTGTCGAAGTTGAGCAGCTTTGTAGATCTGAGGCCGATTTCCTGCACATCGCCAATCTGATCGCCTGCCAGTTCAATCCGGTCCCCAACGCGGAAAGGTCGATCAACAAGTATCACGAACCCGGCGATCATGTTCGCCAGAGTATCCTGGGCAGCAAGCGCCACCGCCAATGAACCGACACCAAGGGAGACGAGCAGATTCCCAATGTTGACACCAAAATGATCGAGGATTACGATGATGGCCACAAGGCCGACAAGAATGTTCACTCCTTTTGCAGTCAACGGGCCCAGTGTCATCTTGAGATTGATCGAGCCCTCAGCAGAAATTCTCTCCAGGTACCAATCAATAATCTCGCGGAAAATCCCGACGAGGATCTTGACAGCAAGGAGAACAAGAACGATATAGAGAAGGGAATCCGCGTAGTCGAGGATCTGGCCTGCCGTTTCATCGCCGGGCATGACTACCTTGCGGACTTCGCGCACTGCGATGTGCAGCGCCACGATCAGCATCAGCGGCGTGACGTTCGCAAGAAGAACGGCGAGAATCTTGTCATCGAGAACAGTCTGAGTTCTTGAAAACACCTTCCTTCCGATGAACCGTAGTGTCTTCCTTACGACACCCGACAGAAGGTAGAACACCGCCACAATGACAATGGCGAGAATCAGATGATACATCAGATCACTTCCAACCATAGTACGGAGCCATTCCATTAAGCCGATTCTCCCTTTTCCATTAAGCTACTTGTCCCCTCTGCTTCCCGGTTTGGTCATAGGGATTTTTTGCTTGCACAAAGGACATTTCTTCGCCTGGTATGTGACAGCTGCAACCTGCACTGTCGCGTATTGGATTCCTCCCTGTCCGATATTGAACTTGGCTTTGCCGCCGGACCGATCAACAACGTATCCTACGCCCGCAACACGGCCACCACGGGCTCTCACAATG
>JACQVJ010000356.1 GCA_016209805.1 Ignavibacteriota bacterium | reverse complement strand
TTTACAGGGAGTGTTGCGGCGCTGGAGCTTGAGCTGAAAGCGATCAGCATGACGTCCTTAAGACCTCTGAAGAATCTGAGCGGACTCAAGCCTGAGAACACTCTTACAATTCCACCGAGTACTATGAACATGTGAATGCAAAGACCAAGCACGAGCGTCGCAGCGTACCAGCCAAGTGTCTGTAGGATTTCGAAACCGAATTCACCAACTGTGGCGGCAATAAGCGCAAAGACCCCATAAGGAGCGATCTTCATGATGAGGTGGATCATCTGTATCATCAGGTCGCTGAAACCGTCGAAGAAGCTCACGACAGACGCAGCTTTTTCTTTCGGAATCAAAGTCAGACTGACGCCCACCATGAGTGCGAAAAAGACGATCTGTAACATCTCGCCATTGGCCATCGCACTGATCGGATTTGTGGAGACGATGTTGACGAGCATGTCGACGATATCGATCTCGGCCCCCTGCTGGATTTTTTCCTGGATGTTCCCCTGGAACCCGAGCATCAGCTTCTCCCGCGCATCCACTCCGAGACGGGTCCCCGGCTCGACATAGTTCACCAGAAGCAGACCCACCGTTATGGCGATGGCAGTCGTACAGATGTAGATCGTAATCGTCTTGGCGCCGATACGGCCGACCTTCCTGACATCACCCAGACTCGAGGCCCCGACAATCAATGACGCAAGTACAAGCGGGATCGCAACGAACATCAGCAGACGGATGAACAACGTCCCCACCGGCTTGATCTGCACGGCAATGGTTTTGACCTTCTCAAGGGACTTGATGTTCCGGAATTCCTCCGATTGCCCGTTTCGCAGCTGCACGCGGATGACGGTCGCCGGCTTGGCGGTTTTGCCAAGATTGTTGTAGTAGCCAAGAATCTTCAGCTGGTCTTCTGCACCAAACGTTGCCTCGGTGAGATTCGTCTCGCCGTAAAACGTGATGGAAGACCAATCTTCCACAGTCTGAGTGACTGATGTCCCCCTCGGATCGACGTAAGTAATCTGAAGCTGGTATTTGCTGATGTTGAAGATAACACCAAAGAGCGCGCCGAAGACGAGAGCGAGAAGAATCCGATTATGGAGTTTAATACTGGAGAGTTTGAACGCCATCCATGGGTCCCGAGAGGAAGAGAAGAGCGCTTGATTTATTGACGCACCATTGTACAAAAAAAGGAAGTGACAATCAAAAAGGCAGTCGCCCTGGCGTGCCGGCGCTCGATATGAGGAGCCGCCGTACTTTTTATCCGTCAAATCTTTATTTTGTTGAAGGGCTTCAGTCGAGCCCCTCGCTTGATATTCAGTAAAGAATTTGTTCAATGCAAGGCAAAGCCTTCCTGAAAATATAAGTATGCCACGAAGACACCAAGGCACAAAGTTTCACCAGGTTATTCTCCTGGTGAAACTTCGTGTCTTCGAGCCTTAGTGGCAAGGATACAGGCATTGCCGTAAAGACATTACCACCATCAAAGACGGTGGGTTTCTACGTTGAACTAAGCTCGGATCTCCTGTGCATCGTGCATACGCCAAGATTAACTTCGGGCTTCTTGTCCTTGACAAGCGGCCTGACGGTTACCACAACATAGCAACCGTCTTCCACCGGATCGACCTGTTTGACGTCGTGAAACTTGTGCGTTCGAGCCGCATCGAGGTGATCTCCCTATCGGGTGAAGCGCCGCAGGGCGAGAAGAATGTCTGCTACAAAGCGGCAACGTTGCTTCGAGAACATGTTGGTACGAATGCAGGAGTGAAAATCGAGCTTCACAAGAATGTACCCGCCGGCGCGGGACTCGGTGGAGGAAGCGCAGATGCGGCAGTCGTGCTGCAAGAGCTGCCACGTTTCTGGGATAAGGCGATTGATGAGAAGACCCTTAACACACTCGCACTGCAACTCGGATCGGATGTGCCGTTCTTCCTCGGAAAAGGGTCAGCGCTTGGAACCGGACGGGGAGAAATCCTCACACATTTCGAGCTTGATATTCCCTACACAATACTCCTCTGTTATCCCAACATACACATATCCACTGGATGGGCTTACCAACATGTGAAGCCCGCGAACTCCAAACTCGATCTCCGGAGTTTGGTGTTGGAAGGAATGAAAGAACCCATGAAGCTTGTGAACGGACTTCGGAATGACTTTGAACCGGTTGTGTTCAGGACTCACCCTGAAGTGATGCGAGTGAAGGAGGCCATGATGCGTAGCGGAGCTGAGTTCGCATCAATGTCCGGGAGTGGGTCGTCGGTGTACGGTCTGTTCTCGCGTAAGGACTTCGCAACAGAGGCAGCTACGTATTTACAGCAGAGGGGATTTCAGACATTCCTTACGTCGCCGGATTTTACAGTGTAAGCGTTTCAGTTAACAATCACATCGGCGTCGTCTTCAATCAGCTCGCGCACTTTTCGAAAGTCTTCGTATCTTTTCTTGAGCGAGTCCCAGCTCTCGACTATTCAAGACGAGGCCACACCAAGTGCGTGAACTCATACAAGGAAGATCAACCGCTGCTGTGTCACTACATCGTTAACGCACTCCATCACTCACACTGCGAATTGGTGACGATCGCGTCAGACTTGTGTCTCACAATACCTTGCTTCTGTGGCACTTTCTGGATATATTTTGCGCACGTGCGATCAATCCGGGTATTCATTGCAGTAGTCTGCCAACCTTTCATTCGTAATTCTCGTTGTTGCGACACTGGCTGGCCTGCCTTTTCTGGCAATCGCTCAAGACATCCTCCCATCCGATTCCACGAATCAGGAACCAATGCAGATCGACACAACCGGCGTTTCATCCGACACAACGATTGGGCTCTTGCCGCCGGATTCGGCTGCGACCGCGCAACCTTTGCCAGACACATTGGGCCGAATGAGCACCCCATCACTGGTCGGCACACTGGATCGCTCGCTTGACTCGACCCGCGTGATCACCGCCGATAACCTTCACTGGCTCGATTACCGTTATCTCGGTGGACTTCTCGAAAGTGTGCCGGGAGTGTTCCTCCGTGAACAGTTTAGCGAGGGCCAGTACAGTCAGCTCAATATCCGCGGAGCGGACTGGCGTACGATTGCCGTACTCTCCGATGGTCGCCTCCTGAACGATCCCGCATCGGGGATATTCAACCTCTTCCATTTCACAACAGAGTATGCCGACCGCATCGAGATCATCACGGGCCCTCGATCGTTCTTGTATGGACTCAATAGCTCGGGAGGTGCCATCAATCTTCTGACAAAAAACTACAACAGCAACAAGCCGTTCTCAAAAATCAACTACAGTGAGTCCGCATACGGGTATTCCATCGTCGACGGCACGTTCAGTCAGAACATCTCTCGCAAGATCAATGT
>JACQVJ010000348.1 GCA_016209805.1 Ignavibacteriota bacterium | reverse complement strand
GGGCTATGAATCGGATGAACGAAGCGATTCAGTCGTTCAATTCCGTTATCAACTCCTATCGGTCAAGTCCTCTGGCCTCTGCATCGATGCTGGAACTTGGGCTTCTCTACGCTGACCAGGGTAAGTACATTGAGGCGGCAAACACATTCGACAAGCTTGAGCAGCAGTTCGCCGGCACAGAATCCGCAATGCGTGCGTCCTATGAAAAAGCTGTTGCGTACCACGCGGCGAAAGAGGTTGCGAAGGCAGAAGCGCAGTTCAGACTGGTTGCCGAGAAGCACAAGGGATCACTCTATGGTGATAAAGGCATGATTGGGATTGGGATCATACGGCAGCAACGGGAGCAGTATGGCGACGCGATTGCGGCCTTTACCGAGGTTGCCGGTCGCCGCACGGATGAAGTGGGCGCCGAAGCACAATATCGCATTGGAGAAACGCTCTTCAAGCAACAGCTTTACAAAGATGCTGTGACGGCATTGCTTCGCGTAAAGTATGTTTATCCTTCGTCAAGAGACTACATTGCGCGGGCCTACCTGAAAATAGGAGAATGTTACGAAAAGGTCTCCGATAAAGGGAAAGCACGAGAAGCATACCAAACCGTGCTCAAAACACATAAGGAGGACGAGTTCGGGAGAGAAGCGGATAAGAAGATGAAGGAGCTGCAATGATGTGTCAAAGGAGCGGGAGGGAGTTTGTGTTGTGGATGAGCCTGGCCATCGGGTTTGTGCCCTTTGCTCCCTCCTTCGCGCAGGAGAAACGGGAGCCTCCTCGTCGGGAGGTGAGGGTGCCACTCGACACGGTTGGCCGGGAGTCTGAAAAACAACTCCCTCGGATTGATTTGCCGGAGTTCCTGATCACCGGAGAAGAAACTTCAACTCTCCCTGAGTTCACAAAGAGTCCGATTGAAGGGGAAAAGGCATTCGATCCATTGTCCAGAAAACCGGAGCCGGGAGTTCGGGAATCAACACGGGTAGAGTTGGGTGGTTCCACAAAAGCACACGTGGACTTTATGCGTGGGCCGAAAGGATTCAGCGGAAATGCATCAGCCGGGTACGGTTCGTATCGTTCACCGTTCTTTGATGGCTGGTTTGGAACGAACTCGAAAGCTTTCGATTTTCTCTTGAAAGCAGCGTACAGATCAAGCGAAGGGTATTCTGCCAACACCGATTATCGCAAGGGACAGAGCGGGTTGTCGGCCGGTGCCTACCTACCGAATGGCATCGGCGTGTTGAGCGGTGCCCGCGTGCATGGGAACTTTGGATTCGATGGGGAAACATACAGGTTGTACGGCTCGGCAAATCCCGAACGGAAGAGATCTGTGAACCGATTCACGGGCGCACTGTCGCTCAACTCCGACGCCACAGGTTCGTTTGGGTTTACGGTCGGTGCCCATGCGAGTGCCGTGGCGGTGAGTGATTCAATCCGAACCGGAGAGAATGAAGTGGGGGTAGAGGCAACCCTGCGAAAGAGCTTTGGTAGTGTCGAGCTTAAGGCCGAAGGTGGACTGTGGCGTAATTTTTATGATGCGCCGTCTATTCTTGAGGATCCCTTCTTCACGCATGCCGGACTTTTTGCACAAGTCAGGATTGCTGACAAGGCTGACATAATTGGTGGAGGTGAGTTTTTCTTTACAAGAGGTTCGGATACAAAAAGTGTTGGAAAGCTGCATCCGCGGTTAGTTGTCGTGGTCTATCCGGCTCGGTGGTTGACACTAAGTGCACGGTATGAGCCCTTCATCCGGCACTCGTCGGTATCAACGATCGTAAAAGAAAGTCCATATGTTGTCAATGATATCCGCATCCGTCATACGGAATTCTACAATAACTTCACCTTTGGGGTTGAGACGGAATTCGCGAGAACGTTTAAGTCAAAAGCATCAGTAACATACAGTCGATCTCGGGATTATCCAATCTATGTTCAGTCGTCCGCTGTCGGCACATGGAGCGTTGAGTACTTCGGCACCACGCGCATCCTCGCTTTTCAGGGAGAGATTTATGCAGACATTACGTCGAGCGACTATCTTGGTGCAGTGCTCACCGTTCGGGAAAGCAAGAACTCGGCAACCAACCGTGCGCTGCCGTACTTCCCGTCGATAACATTGAGCGGACTTTACCAGCATCGATTCTCTTTCGGTTTGACCCTTGGAGCCAAGGCAAGGTGGCTTGACAACCAGTATGTCGATCTTGCTAACACCAGAAAACTCGGAAGTTTTGTTCTCCTGGATGCAACGGCTGAATATGCGATCATATCAACACTGAAGGTTATTGTGACAATGGAAAACAGCCTCAACCATCGTCAGATGTTGTGGGACAATTACATTACCTTTCCGCGTACGTTTTCGCTGGGACTCAGTTTTTCCTGGTAGAGTACATCGAGGAGTACATGGCCTATGAGTCAAGAAGAGCTTATCAACATGATTTCGGAACGCGCAGGAATCTCAAAGCAAACAGTACGTGAGATTCTGAACGCGTTTGCCGAGGTCTGGACAGAGGAGATCCTGTTGCAGGGTGAGCTGACGCTTGATAACATCGGTGATTTTCTCATCGAACATCGTCCGGGACGGAAAGCTCTCAACTCCGAGACGCGAGAATTATTCACCATTCCGCCAAAGGATTATCTCTCGTTTACAGCATCACAAGATCTCATTAACTGGAGTAACAAAACGACATGAACAGAGACGACCTGCTTAAGAAATGTGTCGACCGCAGAGTGGCGCATGAAACAAGCGTCGTGGCAGTATCGCACCTGTTTTACGTCTATTTGCTGTCGGCGCTCAAGAAAGGGCAGAGAGTTGAAGTACCGAAGTTTGGGACATTTGGTACGCGCATGGTCGGTGTCAAGCGAGCGCGCAGGATGCCCTACTTCGAAGTTGAGAATGATCTGGCTGACAAGGTCAACGAGCGGTACCATAATCTCAAAAGCACACTCATCGGCACATACACCCTGACGCCGGCATCCGGGAAGGTGGAGTATACCGGTAAAGAACCGCCGTATGATTCACTCGTTGAGGAAGTCGGGAAGGAAATTGTTCTCGACACCTATCGCGATGTCACTGTCGAGGACTTTGAGCGTGAAGCCGCAGAAGCGGAAGTTCCGCCACCATCGAAGGAGAGAAAACTCATGCCTAAAATTAACCTCAAAGGAGAAGAAATGGCTCCCGAACCAGAACGATATGAACCAGAGCCGGAACCAACGATGCCGGTGCGGCCCACCCTTCGGGATTCCAGTGGCACTGGTGGTCCATCACCGATCATGCAGGTCCTGTTGGCGCTCATCATCCTCGGTGCGGTCACATTTGCCCTAAACTATTTTGGCGTCATCCATTTGTGGGGGACGAGAACTCCTTCACCGACAGAGACGCTTCCGGAAGTTATCCAGCCGCCTCCGGTTACCGAAGAAACCGGTATACCCGAGCCATCTGTTTCTGAGACTCCGGCGAAAACCCCGACGCCCACTCCGACAACACCGGAACCGAAGGTCGTACCACCAACCGGAACCACTCCGACAACACCGGAGCCGAAAGTTGTGCCACCAACTGGAGCCACTCCGACACCAACGCCAAAGCCGATAACACCACCGGTGGAAAAACAGAAAGCATTGCCCCCGTCGGGGATAGGTAACTACACGGTGCAAATGTCTTCCTGGATGAAAAAGTCGAGTGCTGAAGAAGAAGTAGCGCGGCTTGCAAGAGCGGGGTACGATGCTTATGTGCAGGAAGCGCTTGTCGACGGCGACCCGTGGTACAGAGTCCGCGTCGGGCGATATGGGAATCGCCAGGATGCTCAGGAGGCGGCGTCGAAACTTAAGGGTCTCTCGGAGAGTACTATATGGGTAACAACGGTTGGGAAATAACCATTAGTTGGAGCTGAGGAAGATTCATCAAGGAGGAGGAACAATGAACGTGTTGGATATGTACGTCAAAGGCGGCGTGATTATGCATGTGATACTCGCCTGCTCCCTTGTGTCGTGTTATGTGGCGATTGAGCGGTATTTCGTCCTGAGGAAAGCGAAGCTCGATGTGGGTCAATTCATGCTGAAGCTTCGAAGTATTTTCTCACAGGGAGACGTATCGGCGGTGCTCGCGTTTTGCTCACAAAAGGACGCACCGATTGCAAACATTATTCGTCGCGGTATCGTCAAGCACGACCAGGGGGCTGAGAAGGTCCGCGAGGCTGTGGAAAACGCCGGGAGGGAGGAAGTGTATAATCTTGAAAAGCACCTCTCTATTCTGGCCACCATGTCGGGTGCCGCGCCGATGCTCGGATTTCTTGGAACCGTCACTGGAATGATCGCCGCGTTTCAGATAGTTGAGAAGCTCGGAGGCGCAGTGAACCCCGGCGACCTTGCCGGCGGCATCTGGGAGGCTCTGATTACAACAGCCTTTGGATTGTTCGTGGGTATTCCGGCGATGGCCCTCTACAACTATTTCACGACACGTGTCCGCAAGTTTGTGTACGAAATGGAAGTCACCTCAACGGAGTTTCTTGACCTCATCGAGCGTCGGAACGGCAGCGGCCCCCACCCG
>JACQVJ010000354.1 GCA_016209805.1 Ignavibacteriota bacterium | reverse complement strand
TCGTCAACCTGAGCTTTGCACTTTTTTCCGAGCGGGATGCGGCAAACACCTGTCGATCGAAAATCGTGCGGGGCGCTTCGTGGAATGATGCGGTTGATGAGGTACAAAGCGATTCGCTCCTCCGGCTGCAGCTCCAACAAGTCGCGACCCACCAGTACTTTACCCAGAGTACACTCTATCCACAGGAACTCTGGAAGCTTGCACGCACGTTGACAAAGGAAGAAGTTTCGTTCGTCGTGAGGACTGAGGTTGGCTACTATGTGCTCATCTCCCACGGCATGAAGCGCCAGGGTGAAATTCCTGATCTCGAATATGTCAGAGATGAAATCAGGGAAAGGCTGCTGATCGGTCAACGGCGTCAGAAGTACGAGCAGCTTATCTCGAATCTTCGCGCTAAACACACCGTAGAAGTTTTCATGGACAATGCGGATACGACTGCCGCTGCCGGGGAATAAGAATCATTGCGAGCAAAGCCAGAGCAGACTGCTGGCGTTTAGTTGGCCGATCCCGTGTTCATGAAGAAAACATGCTCGCTATGTCCGGCTAAAAAGTCTCTCATTACCCAACGAGGAGAACATGTGAAGGAAATGAAGAGTGTGAGACGTGCGTTCGGCGCTATCCTCATTATCATGATGTATTCGGTCAGTCAGGCGCAAACTCTCGACCGGATCGTTGCTGTCGTCGGTAATGACATGATTCTGGAGTCCGAGCTCAATGCACAGGTCCAGTTCTTCGTATTCAACAACCGGATCGATCCGAAAACTCAGGGTCTCAAGGAGCAGGTCCTGCAATCAATGATCAACGAGAAGCTCATCGTCGCAAAGGCAATCGAGGACAGCGTTACTGTGACGGACGAGGAAGTCTCACAGCAGCTGGACGCGGTGCTCCAGCAGCGAATACAACAGGTTGGATCGGAATCTCGTCTCGAAGACCTGTACGGGATGCCGTTGAGCAGAATCAAGCGTGAATTCCGCGACGAAATGCGGAAGAATCTCCTTGCCCAAAAACTGCAGCAACAGCGATTCGGTACCACACAGATAAGCAGGCTCGAGGTGGAAGAGTTCTTCAAAACGTACAAAGACAGTCTCGGTCAAGTGCCTGAGGAAGTGGAGCTTGCCCACATCTTTGTGAAACCGAAATTCGACGAAGAGGCAAAAGCGGCTGCACGGCAAAAGCTGCAAGCGTTGGTTGACAGCATCACTGCAGGCGCCGCGTTTAGTGAGATTGCGAAACGACACTCGGAAGATCCCGGGTCTGCTGCCCAGGGCGGCGACCTCGGCTTTGTGCGACGAGGCCAGTTCGTCAAAGAATTCGAATCGGCGGTTTTCGCACTTCAGGAAGGGACAGTATCCGGGATTGTGGAGTCCGAATTTGGTCTTCACATAATTCAATTGTTGGAACGTCGTGGTGAGGCGGTGCACCCGCGTCATATCCTCATCCGAATCGAACGGACCAAGGCAAGCGATGATTCCACTATTGCGTTGCTCAAATCTTTACGGGAGCGGGCTGTTGCCGGCGAGAATTTTGCGGACCTTGCAAAGAAGTATTCACAGGATGAGGAGACGGCAAGCATCGGAGGAAGCCTTGGGGTGGCTGAGCTGGAGCAACTCGATAAGAACTTCTATCCCACGGTCGCGCCTCTCAAGGAGGGGGAGATCAACGAACCCGCAAAGCTGACGGTGGGCAATTCCTATGGGTACCACATCGTGCTGATGAAGAAACGAACGCTCGCCCACGAGCCGTCGCTCGAACATGACTATCACCGTATCGAGACGATTGCGATGAACTATAAGCGCAACAAGGAGTACGCTTCGTGGTTGGAGGGGTTGAAGAACAGCATCTACTGGGAAGCCCGTCTGTAACATTACGCGAATGCCACATAACTCACCAAAGAAGGGAACACCACGTTGCCAAAATCTTCGGTTGCCGAGAAACTGAATGACGTTGACTCGGCAAAACTCTTGAAGGAATCCTACGATGACCTTCGGAAAGAGATTGCCAAAGTAATCGTTGGTCAGGAGAAGGTCGTCGAGCAACTGCTGATTGCCCTCCTTGCACGGGGGCATTGTCTTCTTGTCGGTGTGCCGGGCCTTGCCAAAACACTGTTGATCCGGACTCTGTCACAGGTGCTCGACTTGAAGTTCAACCGGATTCAGTTCACGCCCGATCTGATGCCGAGCGACATTACCGGGACGGAGATCATCGAAGAGAACACATCCACAGGTGCAAAGACGTTTAAGTTTATCCACGGTCCGGTGTTTGCAAACATTGTCCTGGCGGACGAGAT
>JACQVJ010000347.1 GCA_016209805.1 Ignavibacteriota bacterium | reverse complement strand
CCGAATACACTCGAAAGAATGACAGCTCTCCGACATGTGCTTCCGAAACGGTCTTGAACACAAACAGTGACGGTTGGCCGTTTGGATTCTGGGAGACAGACATCTCCGCCCCATCGTCATTACTCTTCTCCCGTGAGCGAGCATTAACATTCCCCATATTGCTCGGGGCGGGGCAATACTCTGTGATGAAGTCAAGAAGGCTCGAGACCCCAACATTCAGCGGTGCGGCGCAACACAAAAGAGGGAAGATCTTCCGCTCACGAATTCCGGATCGTAGTCCGGTTTTGAATTCTTCATCCGATAGCCCACCCTGCTCGAGGTACTTGTTGAGAAGATTCTCGTCGGTTTCCGCAATTAACTCGAGCAGCTGCTGGCGGAGCTCGTCCGCTTTAGACCTCGCTTCAGACGGGATTTCCTGTTCCGAGTATTTGCCGCTGGCATCCGGGCTAAACTTGAGAAGCTTCATCTTCACGATATCCACTATGCTCTCGAACCCGAGCCCCTGTCTCAAGGGGAACTGGACAGGAATCACGTCGTGACTGATGAGATCATGAGCCTGATGAACGACCTTTTCAAAATCCGCATTCTCATGATCGAGTTTGTTTACCACAAACACCGCAGCGTTGCGGAGCTCATTCGTATACTTCCCAACGATCTCCGTTCCGACCTCGACCCCTTCCACTGCCTTTACCAGAATCACCGCCGTATCGGAGACACGCAAAGCCGACTTCACTTCTCCCGTAAAGTCGGTGTATCCCGGCGTATCAAGGATGTTGATCTTGTCTCCCTTCCATTCACAAAAGAGGAGCGATGTATTAATGGAGATCTGGCGGTCAATTTCATCGGGGTGATAATCAGAGAGGGTATTACCTTCTTCCACTCGGCCGAGACGCGTTGTACTTCCTGCGGAGAAGAGCATTGCCTCGCTGACCGATGTCTTCCCCGCTCCTCCATGGCCGATCAAGCTCACGTTGCGGACATGATCCGGTGTATATTCTTTCATACTGGTTTCTTACCTCCAATGTGCGGACTATCCAGGTGAGACAGTGAAGGATAGTTGGTCTCGGTTGAAACTACTTGAGATTGGGACGGTTCAAAACTCTACCACAGTCAGAACGGCACTGCGACGTTGACTACGCGCGGACTCGCTCCACGAACGTCCGCACACCTTTGAATAGTGCGGCGATGAAGGCAACCCCATCGAGAAGCGGACCTTCGATCCTGGCCTGCACCTTCCGTTCGAGTTCGACAATGCTGTCGACAACTTGCCTGACCGACCCGATGGATTCATGGACCATCATCACCTGATCGTCGATATTGTCCGTAATGTTCTTGACCCGTGAGGAGATGTATTCCATATTCTCCAGAACGGGCACTGCACGCGTCGTTACCTCCTTCAAGTCGCTTTCGACCGTGTTGAGGATCTCCTTCACGCGCACAAGAACGAACATCAGGAAGATGCAAAGCGCGGAGACACAGAGCAGAGCAAGCAGCTGAGCATACACAAGAAAAGATTCCACTTGGGGTTCCTTCGGTTAAACTTGACGGCTCAGGAGCGGCTTCGTTCTTCCTTAAAAGCGTCCACTCCTGCTTTCACCGCGTTTTTTATCTTCGTCCCTTCTTCGACGATCGCAGTCGATTTCTCACGTGCATTGTGCAGCACTTTGTCTGCATCTTGAAGCAGTGACGTTGCTTTCGTGCGCGCATCGGAAATCAGCTGATCGGACCGTTTCTTTGCCTCACTCACAATCTCTCCAGCCTTCGTCTTCGCAGCCTGCAGGTATTCGTCGGCATCACCCATCAACTCATCGGCTTTCCCCTTGATGTCGCTGCGTAATTCCCTGCCGCTCTTCGGAGCGTAGAGGAGCGCAAGCACTGCTCCAACCGCGCTTCCTACCAGAAGACCGATTACGAGGCCTTTCGTCGTTCCATCGTTATGGGCCATGATACGTCTCCTCTTCTCTATATTTTTCAAATATCTGCTACAGTCATGATATAAACTTCACCCTAAAAAAGCAACCTACTCGGACATCAAGGTGGGCTCCCCCGCGTTCAGCCATGCTGTGTACCAGTAGCGAGCCGTAGCAGCAATTGCTGCCTCCATTCGTCGCCGAGGAAGGTCGTTCAACAGTTCATTCAATCGCTCGTAGTATTCCGCAGAGTAACGCGTCACGTTTTTCCCTTTGTCTTCGACTTCGACTTTGATCTTATCACTGGGAAGCTCCGAGTTGGTTCGTCGATCGGCTTCGAGAACCGAGTCGACATAAATGTAACTCTGCAGAATTGTCTCGAACGCAAACGCGAGGGGATCCTGAATCTCCGCAACTGGCTCCGAAACATCGTAATGATATGTCCGCCCGTATCTCTCCGGCACATCGCTCTCAAATCGCCGGTGAATGCCCTTCTGATTACTCATCTGACCATCGTAGTTCAATGTGGCGTGCAACGGAACGAACGAATCCTCCACATAATGTGCAAGGTACGTGGCGTTTTTCAGAATCGCCTGTTTGTCCCCTTGCCGCATCGCATCACTGAGCATGTGTGTGAATTCTGCGATTTTCCACGGAAGAAGCCCATATTCACGAAGGGTATCAGCTGTGAATTTCCTGACCGCATCTTCGTAATTTCGGGGAAGCTCGTCAAACGGGTAATGCCCGTAGTAATCAATGTCAAGATAGTGGTTGAATTGTTCAAGCGAATCCGCTCGTCTGGCCATGTCGGGATCGACAGAGTGTTCGGCAATGTAGTCACTATTGGCGTTGAAAAACGGCTGCATTGGCTCAGGCAGAATCCGGATTGCGTTCCGCGTGATCTCTTTGTGGGCCCAAAATCCCCACCCGAATGTCTGAATCGAAATGAGTACCAACGCCAGGATAACGGTGAAGGCACGCATGGTTTTTCTGAGAGTCATCCTTGTTTCCGAGTTATTGAAAAGAAACTCATCCCGTCCCGGCACATCGAATGACGGGATGAGTCGGTGATGTTATCGGATCTTCTTCTTGTGACGCATCTTTCTCAGCCGTTTCTTGCGCTTATGTGTTGCCATCTTGTGTCGCTTGCGCTTTTTACCACTTGGCATGCTGCCTCCTTTCTTTTGTGGTGAGTAAGGAACCCTTAGCTTGGTGCAGAGAAGTTGTGTTGCTCGAGTATCTGTTTGGCTCGTTTGCCAAGATTCGAGTTGGGATCCAAATCGATCGCCTTCCTGAACCACCTGTTCGAATCCTCCAGCTTGCCCGAATAAAGGTTCACGATTCCAAGATTGAACGCGGCGGCCTGATGCTTCGGGTGGTTCTTGAACGTCGCTTCCATCTCGCTAACGGCCATGCCAAGTAAACGACCGGCGTTGGCCGAATCAAACCTCGCAAGCTCAAAGTAGCAAATGCCAAGGTCCACGCGAGCGTCCGGATCATCCGGACGCAAGGAGAGATACTTCTTGTATGCATCTATGGCGCGTGAAAAGAGAGAGGCATCTTCCCTTGCGCTATCATGAAAGAGATTCGCAAGACGCAACAGTGAGGCATAATCGGTCGGGTTGGCGCTCAGCGTTTCCTGAAGATGTTCGATCTCATGAAGAACATCTGCAGATGTTCCGGTCGGGGTTGGGGTGACGTTGGGTTTTTGAGTCGGCCATTCTCTGTTGACCTCGATGTAGATGAAGGCAATGAGGAGACCGGCGAGCAATGTGCCGGTCACGATCTGCCATAGCTCGAATCGCCTGTCCGTCTTCGGCTTGCGTCCTTTCCGGGGACCTGCCGCCCTTGGTCTCTCCGGTTCGACTGATCCACGGGCAGGCGCATTCAGTCGGGCACCACACGACTCGCAATACTCACCCGAATGACTATTCTCATGTCCGCAGACTTCACATGTTCGTGGCGAGCTTGATCTGGAAGTTTTCGGTAATGGGGGTGTATCGTGTGATCTCTCGACTTCCTGTACGGGGATGCTCTCAGGCCCGTTAACCCTGGCTCCACAATGCCTGCAAAACTTGTCCTCCCTTGAAAGCTCGGCTCCGCAATCACTACATACCAGTCTGGCTTTCGCCATTCATCCCCCATCACTTCATGATCTTCTGGAGATTCTCGTTGACAGCCGCCTTCACCTCTTTCGAGACTTTGAACAGCGGCACCCAGTGCTCGTCAACCATCACTTGCTCGCCTGTGCGTGGATTGCGGGCAATTCTTCCTTTACGCTTTTTCACCTTGAAACTCCCGAAGCCGCGTATCTCAATGTTCTTCCCCTCTTTCATCGCGTTAATAACGGTCAGGATGAAACCATCCACGACTGCTTCCGTGTCCACTTTGGTTAGACCTGTCCCTGTGGCTATGGTGTCGACAATGTCTGCTTTCGTCAACTCTAACCCTCCTTAGTTAATAGTTCGTGATGGTGAAAGAGCGAATTCACATTGGCCCGACAAAACGGTACGACAGCACAGGCTTTTCAAGTATCGCCTGTTTAAGACCGGTAAGACTTTCAGTCACGTCTCCGAACACAGAATCCCAGAAGCTCCGCTTTCTCCGTTCCCGCACAAGGGACGGCTCTCCGCTTATTCCTGCAATCTCACCTGCGATTGCAACTGCATCCTCAAAAGTCCCTAATGTGTCAATCAAGCCCAACAAGACCGCCTGTTCGCCTGTAAACACGCGGCCATCGGAAATCGAAACAACCTGCTCGCGGGTTAGCTTCCGTTCGATCTCCACAACATTCATGAACTGCTGATGCACATCGTCTAACAAACCCTGAAAGTACCTCTGGTCATCTGCTGTCATGCTTCTTGTCGTGGAGCCGGCATCTTTCAGCTTTCCGCTCTTTATTGTCTTAACATCCACACCGATCTTGTTCAGAGCCTCATACAGTTGGAGGAACTCCGACACCACACCGATGCTGCCAGTGAGTGTCCCCTGATTGGCGACAAGGAGCGACGCACCACAGGCAACGTAGTACCCACCGCTTGCCGCAATCGAGCCCATGGAGACCACGACGGGCTTTCCACCCTCACGTGTTTTCCTCACCTCATGGTAGATCTCCTGGCTGGCCACAACACCACCGCCGGGTGATTCGATTCGGAGGAGGATCCCCTTTATCGACCTGTCCTCTCTGTATTTCTTGATCTGCCGAATGATGTCTTCCGACGACGTGATCACACCACCGAGCTCGACGACCGCAATCTTCTCGCCGGAACCGGATGTAACAACCTCGGTCCGCTCACCGAGGCTTGAGATAAGTATGACAAAGAGAAAGATGAATGCGAAGGAAACGAACGCGAGAAGAGCAAGGATTGCCAGAAACCACTTCGTCGATCTGGTCATTTGGGTAATGGCGGAACCGCTGTAAGTTATTGATTTTCCAAATGATTGTACGAAACAAATCCCTAAATGTCAACCAGGGGCGAAGCCACCCGAGAAAGCAAAACCGGAACCCGCTCACCAAAAACGGTAACGCGAATTCCGGTTCCCACCAATCAAGAGTCGATTTCAGTTCACAGCCAATGAACCGACGTCAAGCTCAGGCACATCTTCCTCTTTGACCTCGTTCTTGGGCATAAGGGCGAACTCTATGACTTGACTCATCTCTTTCACAAAGTGAAACTGGAGAGGCTCCTTACCTTCAAACGCGGATGTTGGAACCTCTTCAAGGTCCATCCGGTTGCGCTCCGGCAGGATCACCGTCTTGATTCCGGCACGATGCGCTGCAAGAATCTTCTCCTTCACACCACCGATGGGGAGTACAGCGCCGCGCAATGTTATTTCGCCGGTCATTGCCAGATCATTGCGCACAGTTCTGTTGGTCAGAAGAGAAGTCATCGCAGTGAGAATTGCCACTCCTGCCGATGGCCCATCCTTAGGCACTGCCCCCGCCGGTACGTGCACATGGATATCGGTTGTTGCACGGAAATCATCAGGGATACCGAACTCTTTTGCATGAGAGGCAATAAAGCTCAGCGCAGCTTGTGCAGACTCCTTCATGACCTCACCCAACTGACCAGTGAGGACGAGGTTTCCTTTCCCCTTCATCTTTGTCGCTTCGATGAAGAGAATGTCGCCACCAACAGGAGTCCACGCGAGGCCGACGGAAATCCCCGGACGGTTGATCCGTTCAGCTACATCCTGGAAGAACTTCTGCTGACCGAGGTACTTCACAAGATCGTTCCTCGTAACGACAGCTCTTTCGATTGCGCCCTCGGCAATCTCCCGTGCAACGCCACGCGCAATAGCAGCGATCCTTCGCTCCAGGTTGCGGACCCCTGCCTCACGCGTGTACCCAGAGATAATCGCCCGGAGTGCCTCGTCCTCAATTGTGAGCTGACCCTCCTTCAAGCCGTGCTCTCTCGCCTGCTTGGGAAGAAGGAACCTCTTTGCGATGTGGAGTTTTTCATCCTCGACATAGCTCGGAATGTCGATCACCTCCATCCTATCTTTCAAAGCCGGAGGAACCGGTTCAATCATATTGGCGGTACCAATAAACATTACCTTCGAGAGATCAAAGGGAATCTCAAGGTAATGATCACTGAACGAGAAGTTTTGCTCGGGGTCCAGCACCTCAAGCAGGGCCGATGAGGGATCCCCGCGGAAGTCCGAGCCAAGCTTGTCGATTTCATCCAGCATGAACACGGGATTGTTCGAACCTGCTTTCTTGAGACCCTGTATGATCCGACCCGGGAGGGCGCCGATGTATGTCCTTCTGTGCCCACGGATTTCGGCCTCATCATGGACGCCGCCGAGCGAGATG
>JACQVJ010000350.1 GCA_016209805.1 Ignavibacteriota bacterium | reverse complement strand
GGACAGTGCGGAGGGCATCTTCGTCATCAACGACGAGGATTGTTCGTTTTTCGGCCATCAGGGTGCTCCATCATTGGAAGACATAAATCGAATTGACCGTCGCGAGCTGCTTTCGGCACTGCTGTTAGTTGTAGCGGATTGCAGTCGAACGGATGATATATAAAGAATTCAACAAAATCAACCCACAGGGAGAATGAACAGACGTGGGTAACAAATCTCGACTCGATCTTAAGAAACTCATACGGAGGAACTGATCTCTTGTCTTTGTCAACCTGTCTGGATCAATCACAGGCCACCAAAAGCAGCTTAACGATTCCACAGGGATAATACATAATTCGCAAAAGACTCGTGTTGTTCCAAAACACAAAACCCCTTCCTCGTTACGCCCAAGTCGTGAAATCGGCCATGGACGACATACCATTGCAACTCTCTCCAACTTCCATTATAATTAGTGGAGAATTCTCTTGGACCAACTCACGACACATGGAAACACCGAACGAAATCTCCCTCCTGTTTGTTGACGACGACACCAGTTACATGGCGGTTGCACAACATGTCCTCTCAAAGTACCAGGGAAAGAAATTCAACGTCATATGGAAGCAAGATGGCCAATCTGCTATTGCTGAACTTGAAAAAAATCCGGCCATTGACATGCTGTTGATCGATTATTACCTGCCGGAGGCGAACGGACTTGATGTTACCAGAGCGATTCGGGAGAAACACATTGATGTGCCAATAATCTTCCTCACCGCGAACAGAGACTTCAGGCTTGCGATTGAAGTCATGAAATACGGCGTGGAGGACTACGTCGTCAAAGACGAAGCCGTGGATTCGGTACTGCCACGCACAATCGTGAACATCCTTGAACGAGTCTATCTGAAGAAGAGAATTGCCAGGCAACAGAAATCCGAGCTTATTGCCAGGAAACGCACTGATGCAATCAAGGAGCTCGTCGTCACTGTGTGCCACGAATTTAACAATCCTCTCGCGGCAATCAAGATTAGCTCGGACATCCTGATGAGACAGCAACTTTCAAGAGAAGAGAAGAAGCTTGTCGAGGACCTGGACACAAGTATCGCCCAGGTTGAAAAAGAAATCACCAAGCTACGTGATATCAATTTCGAAAAGTTTGAGTTCGGCCAGGAGTGAGACTCAAACCCGCCCAGGCCGATTCCCCCGATCACTAAACCTACTTGCATGTCTTCCCGTCAATCTCTATATTGAGGTAGCGTTTCCAAAACCTCTGGCAGGAAACGGACCAAGAATCACACGAAGGATGTTCGCCGTATGCCCGAGCGTACGCCATACGCGGAAAAAGAGTTTATCTGCCCACGAAAAGAGAAAAAGATGAAAAGTGTCCCGCCGAAGAGCGGGACACTTTTTTTTCGCTAACAACCATACTTTGATGACAGTCAGAGAGATTCAGGATGTTATAGAACATTGGGCACCAAGAGAGATCGCTTGGGGACAAGACAACGTCGGGCTGCAGATAGGTAATCCGGCGTCAAGGCTTTTGGGGATCCTGATTGCACTTGACGTCACCGAAAAGATTATCACTGAGGCACGGAGACATCGAGCAAACCTCATCATCAGCCATCATCCGCTCCTGTTCAAGGCGCCTCGCAGCATCACCCCTCGCAACCAAGTCGGCAGGTGCATTGACGCGCTCGTAAAGTCCGGCATCGCGCTTTACTCGGCCCACACAAACTTGGATTTCGCGCACGGGGGGACCAGCTGGGCCATCGCTGAAGCACTTGGTCTCACTGCGGTTGATTTCCTCTACAAACCGTACAAAGTCCAGCGAAAGATCGTCACATTTGTTCCGACTGATCATGTTGACCGCGTCGCTGTCGCAATGGCGGAGGCAGGAGCCGGTCGAATAGGGAATTACGATAATTGCTCCTTCCGCATGTTGGGAACGGGAACATTCAAAGCGAACGAGCGAGCGAATCCTGTTGTCGGCTCAAAGAATGTGCTCGAAAAAGTGGCAGAGACCCGCCTGGAAATGGTCGTTGACCAATGGCTCGTCCCGGGAGTTCTCAAAGCATTGAAGCAGGCTCATCCTTACGAAGAAGTTGCTCACGATGTGTACCCAACCGAAAACGAGAGCGACGCCTTTGGGATGGGAATCATCGGAATGCTGGTGCGACCGATGACATTGAAATCTCTTCTTGCTCTGATCAAGAAGAAACTCGGAGCCAGAGCACTGAGATGCACAGGCTCTTTGAACCACAAGGTATCTCGCATCGCGGCGTGCGGAGGAAGCGGGTCGGAGCTACTCGATGAGGCGGTGCGCGCCCGTGCTGATGCGTTCATCACCGCTGATGTGAAGTATCATACGTTCCATGATGCGAACGGACGGATTGCTCTTATCGATGCGGGACACTATGAAACTGAACACCTTGTCGTCCAGACGATGGCTAAAAAGCTCGCACAGGAGATGCGACGGATGAGAATCCACGTCCCTGTGTTCGCGTCCAGAACATCAACAAACCCGATAGTCTATGTTTAGTATTCACATCTAGGAGAAGCAATTGGAAAACAAGCTCCGGCAGTTGTATGCGCTCCAACAAATCGACACCAATCTTGATGAGCTGGAGGAAATGAAGGGAGACCTCCCCACGCAGGTGCGGGAACTCGATGGGAAAGCGACGGAGTTGCAGCGCAAGCTCGAAGAGCACGAGCACACCATGAAAAGCGCATTCTCAATGCGAGACAACATCGATACGGAAATCCTCTCGCTCAAGGAAAAGTCCGAGCGGTACCAGGCGCAGCAATACGAGGTACGAACCAACAGAGAATATGATGCGCTCACAAGAGAGATGGAGCATGCAGCAGTTACGATCACCAGGCTTGAGAAAGAGATGGAAACCCTCGAGAGCAAGGCAACAATTGCCAGAACAGAAATAGAGACAACGAAGTCGGAACTCGAAGAAATCAACAAGCAACTTGAACAGAAACGCACAGAGCTTGCTGAGGTGTCAAAGGCAAATGAAGACGAAGAGCTCAAATACCGCCACGAGCGCGAGAATGTAGTTGTTCGAATCAGCAAGAGCGATCTCGGCACGTACGAACGAATCCGCAAGGCAAAAAATGGGAAAGCTGTTGTGCCGGTAAAACGTGGAGCATGCGGTGGGTGTTTTACAAAGGTCCCTCCGCAAAAGCTTCTGGAGTTAAGACAAAACAAGAAAGTCTACACGTGTGAGCGCTGCGGGAGAATCCTCGTCTCCGATGAGATCGTTGAGAAGAGTTCGACCGAGGTATGACGCTCCGCGCGTTTGTTGACGGCGCGTCTCGCGGAAATCCGGGAGAGAGCGGGATAGGAATCTTGGTGTTGGATGAGACAGGAAACAAAGTCTTTTCCATGCACGCATACATTGGCAAGACCACGAATAACGTAGCCGAGTACACGGCGCTGCTCACTCTGCTCAGGCGTGTCCAGAAATATAGGTGTACCAGACTTGTGGTTTCGTCCGACAGCGAGTTGATGGTGAGACAGGTGAACGGAAAGTACAAGGTAAAAGACGAGAAACTGAGGAGGTACTTCCAGCAGGTTCAGGCCATTCTGGAAGAATCTCCGTTTGAGTTTGAATTGAAGCATGTCAGTCGTGAAGAAAACCATGAAGCAGATCGGCTTGCGAACCTCGGGATCGAGACGAGGAAAGAGATGACGATCTAGTTTTGATGGGCGAAGTGCCCCTGATGCAATCGAATGGTCGCAACAGCGTTTTGGGTGTAGTTTAATTAACTGAAACCACAACAATGCAGGTCGGGCAGCCGCGTTCCGTTACGCTTGTCGCACCGGGATGAGGAAAGTCCGAACTCCAGAGAGCAAGGTGCCCCGTGAACAGCGGGGGCTCTGCGGACGAAAGTCTGCAGTGACGGAAAGTGTCACAGAAAACATACCGTCTGGCCGCCTTTTGGCGGCCGTGATAAGGGTGAAAAGGCGAGGTAAGAGCTCACCGCTTCGACAGTAATGTCGGAGGCACGACAAACCCCACCTGGAGCAAGACCAAATAAGGGAGGAGAAGTTGCTCGCTTCACCTCTGCGTCCTGCTTTTGCACTCGCAGAGAGACTCCCGGGTAGGTCGCTTGAGCCGAGGAGCAATCCGAGGCCCAGATAAATGGCTGCCTCCTCCGCATTTCGCGGAGCAGACAGAATTCGGCTTACAGACCTGCAGTGCTTGTTTGCACTTCGTCCGCACAAACCCGTTCGACCGGGTCTGCGAACAGGGAAGCAAGTGAGCAGAAACATACCGGAGACCATTTGAACACCATTGTCCGAGAACACCGATGGATCATTGCGGAGCCACCCGACCCGCTGGTAGTGGCACAATTATCAAAAGAGATTAATGTCCCTGAGCCGATAGCCAAGATTCTCGTCTTCCGCGGCATCACCGACTACGATAAAGCAAAAGCTTACTTCCGCCCCACCCTGTCGTTACTCCACGACCCATTCCTCCTGCATGGTATGGATGCAGCCGTCCCAAGAATTTTGGGCGCTATCGAGAAGAAAGAGAAGATCCGGGTCTTCGGAGATTACGATGTAGACGGTACGAACGGCGCATCAATGCTGTACCTCTTCCTCAAAGAGTTCGGCGCCGATGTGTCCTACTATGTTCCCGACCGAATTAAGGAGGGATATGGCATATCTCGCATTGGACTTGACAGAGCTTCTCATGAAGGTGCGACTCTCTTCATCTCCGTCGACTGCGGAATCACGGCAGTGGAGCAGGTGGAGTACGCCAGGAGTCTCGGACTCGACGTCATCATTTGCGACCACCATGAGCCCGGGAATACTCTTCCAAACGCATACGCGGTTCTTGATCCGATCAAAGCAGGGGACAGGTATCCATTCAAACACCTTTCTGGATGCGGGGTCGGATTCAAGCTGATTCATGCTCTCGCTGTCAAACAGAAGAAAGAAGAAAACCTTGCCTCCTACCTCGATTTTGTGGCCCTTGCAACCACCGCTGATATTGTTCCCCTTACGGGTGAAAACCGTGTGCTTGTGAAAATGGGATTGGAAGTCATCAACACCTCGCCGCGACCGGGCGTAAGAGCGCTGGTAGAGAAAGCAGGCGCGAGGCTTGGACAAATCACAACCGGGCAAATCGTCTTTGCGCTTGCCCCACGAATCAATGCCGTGGGAAGGTTGGGAGACGCAATGCGAGCCGTACAATTGCTTACCAGTGCAGACCCCGCAGAAGCTTAACAGCTCGCACTTGTGCTGGAGGAAGAGAACCAGAACAGGCGTAAGATCGACGGGGACACATTCGCCGAAGCCCAGATCCTTGCTGAAAATCTGCTCGACGTCGAATCAGATGCGGCGTTGGTCCTCCATCAAGAACACTGGCATCCCGGCGTCGTCGGAATAGTCGCATCCCGCATGGTCGAGAAATACTACAAACCTTCCATCATGATGGCAACAGTGGATGGTGTTGCCAAAGGATCGGCCCGCAGTATCTCGGGCTTCAACATCTACAACGCTCTAAAACGCTGCGAGGACCTGATGATCCAGTTTGGAGGACACAAATACGCAGCCGGGCTGACTGTCGAGCTTTCACGCCTTGATGAATTCCGGGACACGTTCAATGCCGTTGTCAAAGAAATGATGAGCGACGAGCTGAAAACACCTGAGATAAGAGTTGACAGTGAGCTTTCACTTTCCGAGATCACACCTCGTTTCATCCGGCTTCTGAATGAATTTGCCCCGTTCGGTCCGGCGAACATGCGACCTGTATTCCTTGCACGAAACCTGGAAGTGGTGGGAACACCGCGGATCGTCGGGAGGAACCACTTACGGTTCCGGGTCAGAGAGAATGGGACAGTCATCGATGCCATCGGATTCGAACTCGGCGATTTGCTCCCTCGTATGACACAAGGGCGGAAGGACCTGGAGTGCGTGTTTAATGTGGAAGAACATGACTGGGGCACTCCTGCGGGAGGCTCGGGAAAAGAGACACTGCCGCAGTTGAAAATAAAGGACCTTCGATAATGCGAAGGCAGGGAGGTTGAACGATGTCAGGTCACTCAAAGTGGGCAACCATCAAACGGAAAAAGGCGGCCACGGATTCTGCTCGTGGCAGGCTGTTTACAAGGCTCATCAAGGAGATTACAATCGCCGCTCGGGACGGAGGTGGAAATCCCGACGGCAATCCACGCCTGCGCCTTGCGATTCAGATCGCAAAAGAAGCCAACATGCCGGCAGACAATATCAAACGGGCGATCCAGAAAGGAACGGGAGAGCTTCCGGGCGTATCGTATGAGGAGGTTACGTATGAGGGTTACGGACCAGTCGGCGTAGCGGTTCTTGTTGAAGTTGTCACCGACAACAAGAACAGAACTGTTTCAGAGATGCGCCATGTTTTTTCCCGGAATCACGGCAATCTCGGAGAGAGCGGAAGTGTTGCATGGATGTTTCAGAAAAAAGGAACGATCGTCATCCCAAAGTCGCGTGTTACAGAAGATGATCTTCTTGCAATCATCCTCGATGCAGGCGCGGATGATATGCAGACTGATGAAGAGGCATTCACCGTCACCACGTTACCACAGGCATTCGACACAGTTAAGAAGGCACTTGAGGATAAGGGAGTTACTATCGAAAGTGCATCCCTCCAAAAGGTCGCGCAGAACACAATCAAGGTAACCGGAAAGGATGCCGAACACACACTCAAGCTGCTTGAAGCGCTCGAGGAACATGACGATGTCCAGAACGTCTATTCGAATTTCGATATAGATGAGAAGGAGCTTGCATCTCTCAACGGCTGAGACGGAGGGGACCATCTCGGCGATCGTCTCCCGATCGCCACGGAGAACGATGCGAAGGAAACGCCAGACACTCGTTGTTCTCGGTGTTGACCCGGGGACGCTGGTGAGTGGGTATGGCGTCGTGGAGCAAAACGGGTCGATAGTTCGTTTGCTCGGCTGCGGGACCATCAACAACAGATCCACGAAGAGCATGCCGTTGCGTCTCAAGAAGATCTACTCCGAATTGAGTACCGTGATCACGCAATTCAAACCAGATGAGTTTGCGATTGAGTCGGCGTTTTACGGAAAGAACGCACAGTCGGCGTTGAAACTCGGACACGCACGCGGTGTCTCGATCCTCGCTGCTGTGGAACATGAAATCCCAACGACAGAGTACTCACCGCGCGAGGTGAAACACGCCGTTGTAGGAAACGGCGCCGCGTCGAAAGAACAGGTGCAGTTCATGGTGAAGTCCATGCTTGGGCTTGCAGATGCAAGGATGCTTCACGATACCTCCGATGCCCTTGCCATTGCGATCTGTCATCTTCATCGCCTGGCGAGGCCAAAGACGAAGCTAAAAGACTGGAAGTCGTACATTGCTGCCCATCCCGAAAGGGTAAAAGCATGATCGCATCGTTGAGCGGGACACTTGCCTATAAGTCTCCAACCGAAATCGTCGTGGACGTCCGGGGCGTCGGCTACCACGTACTCATTCCCCTTTCCACATTTGAGCAGCTCGGAGCCGAAAAAACCGATGTCCGATTGTTGACCTACCTGCACGTCAGGGACGACGCCATGCAGCTCTTCGGCTTCGCCACGGAAGATGAGCGAACCCTGTTCAAGCTGCTGATTTCAGTGACCGGCATCGGGCCGAAAATGGCACAGGGAATCCTCTCAGGAGTTTCGGTTGTCGATCTGCGTGATCACATCACTCGTGGAAACCTCGCCGCGCTAACGGCTATCCCGGGAATTGGAAGAAAGCTTGCTGAGCGTCTCATCGTTGAGCTGCGCGACAAAATCGGAAAGACCTCCATCGTCGCACCATTCCCATCAACAGACCTTCAGACAAGAATTCGTTCGGAGGCTTTGCTTGCACTCACTTCCCTGGGTTACAACCGTGCGGCAGCTGAAAAAGCGCTCCGCACTGCAATCCAGGAGTCAAATGGAAAAGACGTTTCGGTCGAGGTCTTGATCAAAACGGCTCTCCGACACGCTGCAAAGTAGAACGGTGCAGCCATTCTCATGACCGAACGTATTACGTTATGAGAATCGCCTGTTGAATTTCACTCTTTCACGTGTTACCTTTCACCCGATGCGAAAATCAGACTACACTTCTCCGGAGCGGTTGGAAGCAGAGCTGGAGCTTGATCAGGCACTCCGCCCACTCACGTTTAACGATTTTTACGGCCAGGAAAAGATCACCGAGAATCTGAAGGTGTTCATCGCGGCAGCGCGCCAACGAGGCGAACCACTCGACCATGTGTTGCTGACCGGGCCTCCCGGTCTGGGCAAAACAACGCTCGCCCACATCATCACCAATGAGATGGGGAGCAGCATCAAGACCACATCCGGACCAGTGCTGGATAAGCCGGGGGACCTTGCGGGAATTCTGACCAACCTTGAAGAGGGTGACGTCCTGTTCATCGACGAGATTCACCGGCTGAATCCTGTTGTCGAAGAATATCTCTATCCTGCAATGGAAGATTTTCGATTGGACATCATGATCGATTCGGGACCAAGCGCACGGAGCATTCAATTGACTCTTCCAAAGTACACGCTCATCGGTGCAACGACACGCTCGGGATTGCTTACGGCTCCGCTGCGGGCACGCTTCGGCATCTCAAACCGACTCGATTATTATGCAACGGATACACTCTACCGCATTATCGATCGCTCTGCACGAATCCTCGATGTGGATATCGACAAGGAAGGGGCACAGGAAATCGCACAGCGTTCGAGAGGCACACCCCGCATTGCCAACCGTCTTCTGAGGCGTTGTCGCGATTTCGCGCAAGCGGACGAAAAACTTGCCCATGCAGGGGGCGTCATCTCAAAAGAGGTCGCAGACTATTCACTCAAGGCACTTGAGGTCGATGAGCATGGCCTTGACGATATGGACAAGCGCATTCTTCTCTGTATCATTCAGAAGTATTCCGGCGGACCTGTTGGGTTGAACACACTTGCCGTTGCTGTGGGTGAAGAGCCCGGAACAATTGAAGAAGTCTACGAGCCATATCTTATTCAGGAAGGCTTTCTCAAGAGGACCCCGCGAGGGCGGGAGGCAACGCAGCTTGCGTACAAACACTTCAATATCAAACCCCAAATCGGAAATCAGCCTTCACTGTTTCCATGAGCAACTACTCCGCCAAACGGACAATCATCGGACACCTTGAACGGGGAACCGACCTCCATGACGGTATAACCCGCATCGTGCAGGAGAATGCGATCCGGACCGGTCGGGTGACAGGCCTGGGCGCCGTTCAAAAAGCAAAGCTCGCCTACTACGATCAGAAGCAGATGAAGTACACCGACATCGAAATCAATGAACCGATGGAGATCGTAAGCATGTACGGAAATGTGAGTGTGAAAGATGGCAAACCGTTTCTGCATTGTCACGTCGCGCTTTCGGACGAAAAAGGCAACGGCAAGGGGGGCCATCTTCTTCCCAACGGGACGCCTGTCTTCGCATGCGAAATCACCATCGAAGAATATGAAGGCCCTGAGATTCACCGGTCGCTCGATGAGCGCACAGGATTGACTCTCTGGACGAAAGACAAGATCCTTTGATTCATTCACTCTGAGGTCGGTATGCCCCTCGACAAAGATTTGCAATCGATACAGGAAGTGCGGGACCTTCTGCAGAAAGCAAAATCCGCGCAGCTCGAGTTCCGTAATTATTCACAGGAGCAGGTTGATCGCATCGTAAAAGCGATGGTGGAGGCAGGATTCGCTGAGGCGGCGCGGCTGGGACGGATGGCATCGGAGGAAACGGGATTCGGTAAGCCCGAGGACAAGCAGAAGAAGAATGAGTTCGCAACACGCCGCGTATGGGAATCGATAAAAGATCTGAAGACCGTGGGCGTAATCGCTGAGGACACAGCAAAGAAAGTCCTGACGATTGGCGAGCCGATGGGCGTGGTTGCAGCATTGATCCCATCGACCAACCCTACTTCAACGGTAATGTTCAAAGCGATTATTTCCGTGAAATCCCGCAATGCATGCATAG
This sequence comes from Ignavibacteriota bacterium, assembly GCA_016209805.1. Lineage (GTDB taxonomy): Bacteria > Bacteroidota > Ignavibacteria > UBA10030 > UBA6906 > JACQVJ01. The sequence continues at coordinate 1,126 of JACQVJ010000350.1, read as the reverse complement.
CAAGCCCGCACCCCCGTGCAACGCAGTGTACTCTTGAAGCAATGAACGTTGTCCGTGATGCTGCGGAGAAAGCGGGCGCGCCGAAGAACCTGATGGCTTGTCTCTCCTGGCCAACGATCGAGGGAACAAACGAGTTGATGCGACACAAGCTCACAGCCATCATTCTCGCCACCGGAAGCAATCCGATGGTGAAAGCCGCGTATAGTTCCGGTAAACCCGCCTATGGTGTCGGCTCCGGGAATGTACCCGCCTTCATCGAGAGAACCGCCAACATCAGAAAAGCCGTAGCAGACATCATTTCCGGAAAGCAATTCGATTACGGCACACTCTGCTCGACAGAGTCGGCGCTAGTGTGCGACGCTCCAATCAAGAATCAAGTTGTTGAAGAATGCAAACGCCGAGGTGCATACTTTGTTGCGGGCGACGAAAAGGAAAGACTCTCACGATTGATGTTCGACCAGAGGGGCGCGATCAATCCCGACATCGTTGGAAAATCTCCTGCATTCATTGCCCAGAAGGCAGGGCTCACGGTCTCCCCTAACACGACTGTGTTGATCGCGGAGCTTCAAGGTGTTGGACGACAGCATCCGCTCTCCCGTGAAAAGCTCTCTCCTGTCCTCTCGTTCTACACCGAGGATGGATGGAGGGATGCATGCCATCGTTGCATTGAACTTCTGGAGTTTGGGGGTATCGGTCACACGCTGGTGATTCACTCCAGGGATAACGACATTATCATGAAATTCGCTCTTGAGAAGCCGGCGTTTCGAATACTGGTAAACACTCAGGCGGCGCTTGGCGCTGTTGGATACACCAACGGCCTCGACCCTTCAATGACTTTGGGACCGGGAACGTGGGGAGGCTCGATCATATCGGACAATGTTACAGCGCGCCATCTCTTGAACTACAAGCGCGTCGCATTTGAAACTCTCCCCATTAATCCTGAAGAGCCAGGAGAAGGAAAAACCACCCGACAGCAGGTTCAGGCTCTCCCCGCACAATCGTGGATCGAAGAGATCGATCGCCGTATCGTCATGAAGGCGGGAAACACACCAGTTTGGAAAAAAGAAGACAAGCCCGTGACTCCCGCTCCGTTCGGCTCAGGCAAATCGGCCGAGGAGATCGACCG
>JACQVJ010000351.1 GCA_016209805.1 Ignavibacteriota bacterium | reverse complement strand
CCGGTTGTCGGCAACATGGGGTGTGTTCCTCCTCATCCTGGATTCCTTGAAGGATTACGATCCATATGTTCGCGAGAAGATATCGTATTGATTTTTGATGAAGTGATGACAGGGTTTCGTTTGTCAGTCGGTGGAGCACAGGAGTTGTACAATATCAAGCCCGATCTTTCTACGTTCGGAAAAATCATTGGCGGTGGTTTGCCGGTTGGTGCATATGGAGGGAGAAAGAAAATAATGGATCTTGTTGCTCCGGATGGTCCTACATATCAGGCGGGGACACTCTCCGGCAATCCGTTAGCCATGGCGGCGGGGTACGAAACTCTGAAAATTCTTGAGGAGGAAAAAGACTTCTATCAACGACTCGAACAGAAAAGCGCGCTGCTCGCTTCCGGGATAGAAGATTGCATCAAGCAATTGGGACTTCCGCTGACGGCCAATCGCGTCGGATCGATGTCAACGCAGTTCTTTACGCAAACGAAGGTTGAGAATTATGAAACGGCAATTACTTCCGACACGAAAAGATATGCGGTCTATTTCCGAAAGATGCTGGAGCAAGGGATCTACCTCCCTCCATCACAGTTTGAGGCGGGGTTTATGTCGATTGCACATTCCGAAGATGATATTGAAAGGACGGTTGCAGCATTCAAGGTTGCGATCCGCGAGACTTTTGCCGCATTGTAGCAAACGATCATTCGAACGCTCAGTAACTGTGTATCGCACGAACGAGTTGGGTAAGGACGAAAGGAAAAGCCGGATCGCTGTGACCCGGCTCTTCCTGTGTACGATGTCTGGGATGACGACGTTAATCAAAGTCCGGCACGCGGTAGCTCTCCCACCAGTTTGTAATCGCGTACGTCTTAAAAACGAAGCCCGGATAATATGGAGGTCTGTAGTTCGGATCCGCAAGCCGGGTGTCGTATCTGTAGCGTTTCGAGAAGCCACTTTTTATTGTGGAGCCTGAGAACGTGCCAACCGGACCTCGCTCGTCTTGTACAATCGATCCTAACAAATGCAGCTCTCCGCTTACGGGTCGACTGGAGTAATCTTCAGCCATGAAAGATCCATCTCGTGCAAATATCGATGCATGGATTACACAGTTGTTATTGTTGGCCGTGTTTTTCGCGACAACAACATTTCTGTCCGCAACAAGGCCAAGTATGTCATTGCTTGTGGCAAATCGTGGGTTTGTCTCATAAAGGACGTCATCCTGAATGTAGACATCGGTCAAGGATGCGATAGTCAACCGGCCGTCCAATGTCCCTTTCACATTTACTCTCTGCTCACCTAAGATAACGCCATTGAACCCACCCGCCGAGATATTGATCGTGTCAATGACGGGTCCAGTTTCCGTCTGCCTGACGAGCGCTGCTCCATCGTTCTTTGCAGAAGTGCCGGGTAAGAGGGTGACCCAGATATCAGTTGCATACCTGTGGCCGCCGCTTGTGGATGCGTTGATGAGATCCGACAGGTCTGTTGGAAAATCTATCTTGGCCACGCCGGTCTCATACCCTTTCTTGAATATTGCCTTGTTTGTCCCTGTTCCGGGTTTGGGATCAAAGGCTTTCGACGTAGTTACCTTTTCCATGAACACCGGTTTGCCGTTGACGTGCAAGGCGCCGTTCGAGTGAACGCGGCCCCACACTGTATCCCCGGTTATCCAAAAGACATTTCCCTCAAAGTTGGTCATCCATGCAAAGATTGTGAAGCTGTTCTCCTTCGATTTCTGGAAATACACCTCGACGGTGTCATGGAACGTTTTGTAACTGGGATAGGTCGAGACACTTCGTAATCGCAGCCCCTTTGAACCCAGGTCTTCCATTTGCGCGGTGAAGCTCCCCGTGAACACTGATCCGGACATAGGTTGAGTAATCGTCCCGAACCAGCTTGTATCGGAATAGAACTTGGACAAACCAACGTTTGCACCAACAAGTGCAAGATTGTGTGATGCGGTCGCATCGTGGTACTTTGCCATGTTGGCTACGGTGGATGTCCCCATGTTTGCCAGGTTGAAGGAAACATACCCGAGCACACCTGCAAATCCGAGGACAATCACCATCGATCCTTTGCCGATCATCTTATGTTGCTCCCTTGAGGTTTATCTTCGTGAATTCTGGGATGCTAATCTTGTCTGTTGCCACATGGAGCTTGAATACCACGCGTTCCGATCTCCAATTCCGGTTTCGGAAGCCTTCTTATAGAGTGCGTAGGGATTTTGTACTTCGACCGTTACCTCGACGACATGAATCTCCGTGAGACGGTCCTCGGCAACCGGCGTCGGTAGAAGTTCCCCTGCGTGGGTAATATATCTGAGGTTGAAGTGCACCACAACACCCACTTGAGCTTTTGAGCCTCCGTTAACAGTTCTGTGCAAATAGCGATCAAGTTCGTTTTGTGTTTTGTTGAGCTCCGATGTTGGGCCGAGATAGTATTCCACTGTGTCGATAAATCCGCCGTCACGATCAAGATCGATGAGAAATCTGATCTGCGTGGAGTCTGCATGGATGATGGACGCCTGGTCTTCAGGAACTCCGAAACCCATGTTCCGGAATTCTGATTCGACGAGTTGCACCGTGGAGGTTAACATCTCCTGCACAAGCATGTCTCCGTTGTATACCGATTGGTTTTCGTTCATTGCGTCGGTGGCGCTGAGCAAGATCATTAAGATGGCACCTCCAATGACCGAGGAGAAAATGAGATCTAGAATAGTCGCCATACCAGGATTCTTCGACGCGTGTTAGTCAAAATGAAAATATCCCATCACGAAAGAGATCCTCAAGGTGTCTCGCCGTGTTGGATCAGTTAGCGGGGGATAGGATCTCCAGGTCTTCAGGTCCATTCGCTTCACAAAGGTGTGAGACGTCGAGACCTTTTCGACGTTGTCGGGAGTAACATAGCACACAGAGAACTGTGTCGTAAATTTCCGGCCTGTCCCTCCCGCTTCCTTCTCTATTGCGAACCCGTCAAGGTCGTCAAAGTCATTAAACTTGTGTAGACTGTCTTCGCTGGAGCCATCCGGGCCAAGGTATGCAGGCGACGTCAACGCCGAAGGGTTGCTGATTGCAATCTCTGATGTGTCTGTAACTCTGTCGAACGCCAAGCCCTGAGCGATCTCGAGGTATGATGTCGCGATCGTTGTAGCGAGGATCCCATCTTGACCACCTGCAATATCTTCCCCCGTAGATCCTAACAGTCGATAGAAGTTGAGCAGAATCGTTGAGAGGAACATCATTGCACCGACAGCAAGCAAAGTCTGTCCAGTTGTCATCTAATTCTCCGCGTGATGAACCTATGCCAACCACTTTTCCCATTGGATTATAGACCAATTTGGTGCCAACTGTTCTTGGCTCGAAACCACGAGACAGAGGTAATATTGGGAACAAGAAGAGAAGAACAAACTTCAAGGATGTGTATTCTTAACAAACAACAGGAGAGTCTTGGCTGTTTTCATTGTTTTCAAGCTCCCAGTGCGAAGCCTTCCGGTCATATGTGCTGTAATGAGGAACGCAGTTTCAATTGGCGAGTCATGCAAGGGAAGCAAGAACGCTCATGTGGCCGATGGTGATCACCACTTGATGGTGGGATTCTCAAAAAACGAATGACGCAGGCCACACCGCACACACGTTACGAAGATCCTAACACAGATCGATGAAACCTATTCACCGAAAGTGGGGTAACGTTGTTTAACCATTATTGAGTTGAAGGAAGGAGGAGCACCCAAGTCCATCCCTCAATTAAACAGGAGCGCGGGAGGCGACTCACAAGGAAGCGCGAGGAAGGGGACGCTACAGTGGAAGCCTAACACACTGAACGTCCCGAATTCAATTGCCCAGCTGGAAAGAGCGATTTGCTTTGTAATTGTACCGACCGATCAGTTCAGTCTGAACACGCCAGACCCTCCGGTACCTGCGAGGAGATTCTCGCCGGCAACAACGGAAAGGACAATCGTGTTGGTCAGTCCCGTGTTCATTACCTGCCAGATTCCGCCATTGTCTGCTGTGCGGTAGACACCTGCGTCGGTTCCGGCGTAGAGATACCCCTGGTTGTCTGCCGTGAGCGAGTAGACAGCTTTGGGTCCGAGTCCCTTGACCACTTGGGACCACACATTGGATGTGAGCGTCGAGCGAAACACACCGCCACCCCTAGTTCCAGCGTACACATATCCATTGCCATCGACGGAGAGGGAGAGGATCACCTTGTTCGACAATCCGTAGTTAACCTTTTCCCATGACTTGCCGTAATCAAATGAGCGATATACCCCGCCGCCATCTGTTCCGGCGATAACAACACCTGAGGGACTGACGGCAAGGGAGAGAACAACGGTTGAGCCTAAACCTTGGTTCACCTGCTCCCACGAATAACCGTCATTGGAACGAAACACGCCGCCACCGCCTGTTGCTGCGAAGATCGTACCGTATGAGTTGATTGCAAGGCCATTGATGAACGTGTTCGTCAATCCTTGATTCACCTCGGTCCATTGGGCGCCATTGTCGTTTGACTTGTAGACTCCTGCGTCCGTTCCCGCGTACAATACCCCGTTGGCGTCGATAACAAGCGAGTACACGCCGGCCTTCTCAAGGCCTTCGTTTGCCTCCTCCCAAGATCCTGCATCAAGCTTCTCTTTTCTGAGAACACCTTTGGCGCCCGTGCCTGCAAAGAGGCTTCCATCGCTCGAAATGACCTGGGAATACACGAACCCATCGTACGGGCCGTTTGTTGCCACCCAGTAACTCTGTGCGTGCAGCAGATTCGCGCCGACTGCGAGTCCAACAACAAGCAAAGCGGCAAGCAAAAAACAGTGTTTCATTGATCCCCCTTATGATGTTTTGTTTTGGTTATCCGCGTTATACAAATCGTTTCCATTGTTTATTCCCACCACGCCAGAACACCCGACGCGCTTCCGTTTCCTCCGCCCGCAGATGAGCCGATTCCGCCTGTAGCGTTGAGAATCGCGTCGCCGCTGTATAACACCTGACCGGAACCGTTTCCTATACAATTCCCCTGAGAAGGATTTGGGGAGAGAGCAACCAGGGCGCCGATGATTATGGTGTGAATATGGATGACGTCATCGGCGATGAGTAGTCCGGTAAAGGTTCCGCTGTTCAGGTTTTTCATTGCGGCGTTCTTCCAGTTGTTATGCACTATCAGGATGCCTGTTCCATCGAGGTTCATCGATTGCCAGGTACCTCCTGAAGGAAGCTCGACGTATGTTACACCCTGCAGAGGAAATGTCAGAAGGCTGGGGTTGGTTACGTACTGACTTCCGCCTATCCCGCTTTGCGCGATCGCCTTGAGTGTTCCTTCAGGGAATCCCAATGATGATCCACCCAGAACGCTATCCGGTGTACCCGGGTATCCTCCGGGCCACACCTGACCAGTTGCTATCGTATTCGGATTTGCAGGCTTGCTCGGTGCATAGTCCGTTCCTTCATACGTACCTCCAATCTTGGAGCTGCCGCTTTGTGAGAGGGTTTGTGTAGTCCAGATACCGAGTGTTCCTTGTCCGCCAATCAAACTTCCAGCTGCTGTGTGATCTCTTCCATCAACGATGAGAGTACCAAGCGTCTTGACAGGATTGTTTGTTGTAATGGCTGCTTTGACTGTCGGAGGGATGCTTCCTCGCTGTGCAAATGCGATCGAAGTTGCTCTTTTTTCTTCCGGACGGTTGTAATTGGTTATGCCTGTGGAGGTGATCTTCACAGCGGCTTTTCCCGTAAAGAACGTGTCAATGAGAGTGACGGTGAGTTTTCCCCCGAACACGTCGAGCATGGTGAAGCCGGTGCGCCAGATCCTGTTGTCTGCAAGCTGCCGCAAGGCCATGTTGACGCCACTCTGCGCAATGTTTTGTGCGGTCTGCCGCATGAAGTATCCGTCGGCATTGGAGGAGATGTCGGAACTTGAGCTGGTGACGTTAAGGAAAACCGTCGCCGAGAGAGTTATGATTCCGGCCAGCGTAATTAACAGTGCGCGACCACTCATGGTATCACCTCAAGTTTTGTGGTTTAATGACTCGTTCCCAGTATGCTTTTGGGAAGTTGCCATCGTACGCAACAGTATTCTCCATGGCGAGGGAGACCTTCACCGATATGATATCTTTCAGCACACTCGTTACAGCGCCCTGGGCGTTGTAGTATGTAAAGTTGAGATTTGTAACTCGCATGCGTGTGAGTTTTGCTGTCACTCCATTCACGGTTCGGTTAACAACGTACGGGTTGCTTCCCCCACTGGGGCCCATCGCGGTGACCATGCTAAATTGGATGCTGTCCACCGAACCATTGTTGTCGATGTCGGTTCTGAATACGATTTTGTCCGGTCCTGCAAATGTGACCTTGACGCTGTCTGACACGCGATACCCGATCTTGCGCAAGTCATACTCCAGTATCTCGGTGGTGGAGGTGAGATCCTCCTGGATCCCCGAATTGAATGTCTGCGTGGCTGCGGTCTCACCCATCGTGAGATAGAATCCCATCAATACAAGGAAGACCATTCCACTGATGATGAGCGAGCCTAAATAATCTATCATGCCGTGCATTGATGGCTCCTAGTACAGAAATGCATACGTGAGTTTGACAGGAGTTGAAATGTACGGACTTGTCACTGTCAGCGTCATTCTCTTGCAAAAAGTTGTGAATGACTTTATCGAATCTGGATACGTTGTGCTGGCGTACTGTACGATGACATTGATCCGATAACCTTCTGCGCGGGGAGTGTTCACGAGCCGATTATAGTTGTTGTAGTCGTCGACATCATTGAACTTTGTAGACGAACGATACCCGGTGCTGAAGAGTGTATCGGGATTCGGAGTTGCTTCACTGGAGTTTGGCCCAAGCGATCCTGCTCCAGTAAGCTGACTCGGGGAAGAGACTGGCCCACTGACAGTTGCCGCGTCGAACGCTTTGGTTTTTGCTTCGTCTAAGACAGATTGTGCCAGCGCAATTGCTGTCAAAATGTATTCATTCTCTTCGGCAAGCCTTACGTTGTCAGCCATGAGGCTATTTGCTGCAAGCATGAATGCTCCAAGCAGCATGATTCCCACGATTGTCAACAGCATGTTTATTCCCATATTACATCTTCCGTCAGGATAGTCGTTCCAGTGGAGCCCATTGCGTATGTGAGTGCTTCAATGCCTTTGCAACTATCAGAGCTTACATCATTCATGAAGACCATCACATTCTGATCGTCAGTCAGGACCTAATGAACGTCGTTGAGGAGGGTTCTTTCCCTTCTGTTAACGTGGCTAATTCAATGCCAAGTTGGAAGTTATGCAGAATTTGGAGATAAGGGAGCGGCTTAAAGATGTCTTGGCAGGATAGATGAAGTTCTTACAGTATGATTGTACGAACTACTCACCGGTCTAAAGAGATCCGGTTCGAGTGAGCCCTTATGAACGGTAATAGGTAACAAGGGCCATATACGATAAACGGCGGATGAGAATCAAAGTCGAGCAGGTGGCTAAAGTTGGTCACCACCTGATGAAGGATTTTCAAAATCCAGGATGCTCTGCGGAGGCTATGTTGCTCGTAATGCAGAGAGGATGTTCAATCTTGCTGCACGAACAGCAGGGAGGAATCCGCCAATCAGTCCCATTATGACAGAGAATAAGAGTGAGCTGATAATGACCGACGGTGAGAGTGAGAAGTTGAATGCAAGTTCCGCGAACGATGCAAAGTTGATCATGGAGATGTTGAAGAACTGGAGGAATGATGCACAAACAAGTCCAATGGTTCCGCCGATCAGCGAGAGGAGAAGCGATTCCACAAGGAAGGCTGAAAGCACACTGCGGCGCTTAAACCCTAACGCACGCAATGTGCCGATCTCGACAGTGCGATTTGAAACCGCAGCATACATCGTAATCATTGCCCCGATCATTGCCCCGGCGCTGAAGATGATCGTAATCATGATCCCCAGGATGCGGATGAAAGTCGCCATCACCTCAGATTGCTCTTCGTAAAACTGCTTTTCCCGCTTGGGGTCGAGCGTCTGCAGCCGATTATCTCTCTCGAATGCTTTGACCACATCGGTGAATGCTTCAACCTCTCGCAGCCTGAAAGTCACGGACGAGAAAACAGATCGCCCGAATGCCTGGGAGAGCTGGTCCACGTCTCCCCAGATTTCCGAGTCGAATCCGCTCCCCTGGCTATCGTAAATTCCTACAATGGTCCATTGGTCTCCACCGAATTTGATCTGCTCGCCAATCCGAGTCCCTTGAAACCGCGTGGTTGTGGACTTTCCCACGATCACTTCACGCGAGCCCCACTGAAACATCCTTCCCTCGACAAGCTGTACCTGTGGCCGGAGGAGAAATCCTTCGGGCTGCACGCCGCGCACAGTCAGGTTTCCGAAGCCGCCACCGATATACGTGAGATTGATGACCACAACTACTTCTCCAGAAAGGAGGGGCTTTCCATCGGCGAGTGTTGCCACCTGCGGAAGTGTCTTGATGATGTTTGCCTGATCGCGGCTGATGAGGCTGGTGATTTCAGCGTTTGCCGACTTCCGTAACACAATAACGTTTTCGTCCGAACCCGTTGCAATCAGTGTTTTCTCAATTCCATATGCCATCATAAGTACCGCCGCAAAGACAAACACGACCAGGGCGATACCGAGAACCGTGAGTGCAGTCGTTAAACGACGTGTTCCGAGATTGCGTACAGTGTATTTGAAAGGGATCTTCATCGCATCGACCTTATTGTTTTATCCGATCTGGCGCAGCCCGTCGACGATACTTGTTCCTACAGATCTCTGGATTGGAAAGAGGGCTGCCAATATCCCCACGAGCAATGCCGATGTTCCTGCGAGAATGATGGTGATGGGTTCGACGTTGAAGATTGGGAACCAACCCTGGGGCAATGCTGCTGCAAAGCCTTCGGTAATCGGGAATGTCGCAGCGATCCCGATGCCGCCTGCAAGTATCGAGATCATCAAAGACTCTCCGGCGATAAGGCTGACGAGATGCTTTGCAGAAAAGCCGAGTGTCTTCAGAACTGCGTATTCGCGAATACGCTCTCTCGCTGCCATGATCATTGTGTTTCCGAGGACGAGCATGATGATGCCGATGATGACGAAGGAAATGACATTCATGGCTGTGATGATTGCACTGGCTGCTGCGAGGAATCCCTGCTGGAACGCACGTTCTGTTTCAGTCTTCGTTTCAGCCCGCGAGTTCTGAAAGAGCTTGTCGATCCCGTCGGATACGGTGGCGGCATTGTCCGGGTTGCTTATCCGAACTATGTACCAGCCGATCTGGCTGGCACGACTGGGCCATTCCTGCTTCATCCTCTCATCGAGGTATTGCCAATGGAAGAGCATGTTGGAGGGATCGACGGTCTTGTCTCGAGGCCGGTAGATTCCTCGGATGACGAACTCCCACTGTCCGGGATAGATATCTCCTTCGACAGGCATTATGTCGCCAATCTTCAAATTGTATCGTTGTGCGAGCTGGTCTCCGATGATACATGCATTGCGTTCCTTCTGAAAATTGGCAAGTTGGTCCGGTGAAACTACAAGCTCGGAGTACACGTCGAAGAACGCTTCCGCGTCGACGGCCAGTCTGGCGAAGAACTGATTCTTGTCTATATAAACTCCGCCGAACCAGTTGGCATATGTCACCCGTTCAACACCCGGGACATTCTCGATCTGATTCTTGTATGCCAGTGGAAGCGGAAAGATGAACGACACAGAATGCCGTGTGATCAGACGGTTTGCTGCAGAGGCTTCGACGCCAGCGTACCAGGCAGTAACAACCGTGCGTAACAAACCAAACGCCGTCACCGCGATCGCAATGCCGAGGATGGTAAGAAACGTGCGCAACTTGTGGCGCACCATGTTTTTTAAGATCAGTTTCAGTATTCTCATAGCTGAGATAGTTAGGAGGTCAGTTCGCCCTTGTCAAGATGCATCACCTTGTGTGCCTTTACGGCTGCACGTGGGTCATGTGTCACCATGACAATCGTCTTCCTGGACTCCTTGTTAAGGCGCTCCAGCAGTGTCAGGATTTCTTCGGCGGAGATTTTGTCGAGGTCACCCGTGGGTTCGTCCGCGACGATAATCGTGGGATCGGTGACGACTGCCCGGGCAATCGCGACTCGCTGCTCCTGTCCGCCGGAGAGCTGCTTTGGATAATGTTGCATCCGGTCTCCCAGTCCGACTAATTCCAAAGCGGCCTCGACATGGGCACGAACGAAGTCCTGAAGGCTGACGTAACCGAAATAGAAGCCGCTGTGGATGCGAACATCAGTCCCTGGGACCGGCTGGGTTCGAGACACGTTGACATTGATCAACCACTCTCTCAGGTATATGG